>CAKARM010000038.1:0-11738 GCA_916720585.1 uncultured Neisseria sp. | reverse complement strand
CCCGCTTCGTTTGGGAAGGCAGCCATTTACTGCAGGAAATCCACCCGGACGGCAGGTATACCTATATCTATACCGACCAAAATTCCTACGAGCCTTTAGCGCAAATCCGCGATTGGACAACCGAAAACGGCAAAAAACGCCAACAAACCCACTACTTCCACTGCGACCAAATCGGCATCCCGCGTGAGATGACCGATAAGGACGGCAATTTACTGTGGTTCGGCAATTACACCGGCTGGGGTCGTCTGAAAGAGGAAACCCGAGTAACAGATAGCGCATACCAGCCCTTCCACCAGCAAAACCAGTATGCCGACCGTGAAACGGGGCTGCATTACAACTTCTTTAGGTATTATGAGCCTGATGCGGGGAGGTTTGTGAATCAGGACCCGATTGGGTTGAGAGGTGGAGCGAATCTATATTTTCTCGCTATAAACGTACAAACATTTAGTGATGTGTTGGGACTAATAGCTGCCTATTTACCTCTTGATCACTTAGGTAGACCCACAGGAGCTTTCGCTATAGTCACAAAAGCAGATATTGGAAAAGGCTCTGATGCCAGTGTAGATCCACCTGGTTGGAAAGGAGGTCAATGTCCTCATCACCAACAACATGGTCATTTACTAGCCAAAAATCATGGAGGTAGTGGTTCAGACAAGAGAAATGTGGTCACCCTCACTGATGGTACAAACCACCCTGGTATGACTAGACACGAACGAACTATTACAAATAGTGCTAATAAAGGAAATACAGTTTTTGTAATAATATTAACTCTTTATGAAGGCGACAATTTAATTCCATCCAAGATAAAAATGCTTGCTTGGGACAATAAAAATGGTGTTATAGTTAATGATGAAGTAGAAAATGGATTAAGCCAAAATACTAAATGCCAGTGTTAAAATATTCAAATCAACTTAACTAACAAAATTTTGAAATAGGAAAATACAACATGGATTATGACTTGAAAATATTGAATACTTCTCAAGTATTGGCTGATAAAAAATACTTGAAAGAATTTAAATTTGCAAATGGCAAATCATTTCCTTATTCTTATCAATCTTTCTCAGCACAATTTGGCTGGGGAAGGGTATTGGATAATTACTTAATTTACATCCCTCTAAATTCTAATTTTCATGATTCATGGCAAAATTCTCGTGAAGATATAAAATCAACATATATAAATAATATTAACGAATATATTGACTATTATCCAGGTGAATCATTAGATTTAATGAAGCGAATGGAACCATTTGCTAAAAGTGAGTCAGGTTATTATTTATTTTGGGATATATATAGTGAAGATTTACCTAATGAATTTAATATATACGCAACAGATTTTGTAGGAGATATATATCTACTAGGAAAAGATTTATTCGAAGTATTTTATAACTTGACCAATGACACTAAAATCTTAAAGGAATGTTTTAACAGGACACCTTGGCCTAAAACATTCGAAGGCTTTATGTCAATTTGTTAAAAACTCGACTATTTAATAAAATCTAAAATAAGCCGTAGGTTGAGTTGAGATCTAATAAAATATCAAGGTCGTCTGAAATAACCTTCAGACGACCTTTCCCTATACGCTTACCCTTACCTGCTTCGACTACAACGAAAACGGCCAACTCATCGCCCAGCACCAATGGAAAGTACCGTCCAAAGAAGAGAACGCACGAAACGGCCTACCCGAAATCGACTGGCGCGATGCGCAGTACGACATGCTGTACTTGCCCGTTACCGAAACCGTCCGCTACCACTACGACTTCAACAGCAACCTGACCCATAGTACCGACCAGCGGACGGGGACGACCTGGTTCGAGTACGACAAACTGGGCAGGATTATCAAATGGAGATAAATTTGGCATTAGGCACTCGTCAAGACATGGTGAAACACTGGATTTCAATGTCAAAAGACTTCCACGAGATTTTAAAATCCATCAAAAATGATATAACACTAGGATATTTTTATTATGCATAAGCTTAGAAAACATATGTATATTGATAAAAAGTTAAAAGCTAAAGGATACCGCGATTTAAATGATTATATTGATAAAAGGAGTAACGAAATATTAGATGATGAAGTTTGGCTATGGAGAACCAAGGCCGGCATACAAGATGATTTTCCTGAATTATCAAATTGCAAGATTATTGAAATATTAAAGGATGTAATGACCAACATCGTAAAAAAGGGAGGAGTTATTTGTGATTATTCCAATGGAAAAGCATCACATATAATAAAAAAATATGATGACTTATCCTCTCCATTACTAATATTGGATATTGTTAATTTCTTGCTTCTCAATCCTGACTATGGAAGTGATGGAAATGGTATTTGGTATGAATAACAAACCTTGAGTGAATCCCCTCCCCTAGCAAACCGTTGCCCATATGTAGGCTGCGTGTTCCAAGGCTCACACGCGTTTTTTTTACTCCAAAGTATTTATAAAGTGTAAAAAATATAAAGCGTAGCAAGATAATAGGAAACAGAAAAAAGGTTCTAGAAATTCTGATAGTTCTAAAAATGAGAAACATGGAGATGGTGTAGATCATTTAAAGCAGCTGAAAAACGAATTAAGGAATTACAAGAGCAGATTAAACCTGGAATGCCTAAAAAAGAGAGGCTTAATTTAGAGAAAAAATAAGTAATATTAAGAAAACTTTGGAACGAAAAGTAAAAGGTGTAGAACATAGTAGAGGAGCAAAACGATGAAATTAAACCTATCCCCATTTAAATCTGTAGGTCCATTTAAGTTTGGAGAAAATGTTGATAAATATATTTCTATCCTACAATTTTTTAAATATAGCTCACCGGATGAATTTGGAGTATGTGAGTATGAATCTCAAGATAGTAGTTTTTTTATTACTGTGAGAGAAAATAAAATTGATTCTATATTTTGCTATAAAGAACTATTTTATAAAGACACTAATTTAATTGGATTAACTATTGAGCAATTTAAAATAATTACTGAGAGTAATTTTATAGGTAAAATAGATGAATTGGATTTTGAAGATGATGGCATACCACAATTTGTTTATGAATTTGAAACAATAGGGTTGCAAGTTTGGGAGAAAAATAGCAGGATTGTTACTATTATAGCAAGTCCATATATAGAAGATGATTAGCCTGCGCAGATTATGTCAAGCCCCGACAAAACACATCAAGGTCGTCTGAAATTAATTTTTAGATGACCTCTCCTTATAATTTTCATCCAAAAAATATCGGAAGAGGTGTCGATGGGAAAGTCGATCAGCCATCAGCAATGGTTTTCCGCAATGGGGTAAGACAGCGAATTTTGTAACATATGTATTGAAACGCTTAGGTTTGGTCAATACCCAACAATCCAGAAAGGTCGTCTGAAAAAATCCAAATTCATCTTTCAGACGACCCTATCCCACAAGAGGAAATATTTATGAAAAACATAAATGATATTTTTATTGGGCAAAATTTTTCTTTACCTAACCATTTTTTAATACCAAATTATGATACTTTTTTGTTCTTTGATTTTGGGCTTGGAATGGATTTAGAGTTTCTTGAGGAATTTTCTGACTTGTTAGATTTAGGTGGCTTTAATAAGAAAGTTAATGTTTTAGACTGTGATTTTAATATTATTGTGGAAAACTGGATTCTTGAGCATGATAATTTAATAAAAAATATACAAAGAATATCAGGCAGTATGAATGATTATGGTAACAGTGGAGTTATTATGGCAGATCTTGATTTAAATTGGGTTGCGGTTCAGGATATACCTATTAATTGGGGCGTTTTTGCATTTCAAAGTTCAAAAAAAGAATCTATAAGATTATTCCATATGATGGATCGAGATTGGTTTGTAGACATTGAAAGATTTAAGGCTATGGAGAAGGTATTAATAAGAGAGTTTGGAGAGGAGTTTATAAATGTCTTATTAAGCAATTACGGTAATATTCGTTGGGATGGTTAACTGCCAAGTAAGCGTAGATATTGTCGCTTGAGTTAATCTCGAAAGTTGCAAATACTGATTTAAGCTGTAGGTTAGATCGAGTACTCTCATCTTGATGGAAATTTGGCATGATAAATTTCCCTTTAGAGATTCGGAACATTGGAAAAAGGAGTTGTGCCGCTTTATGAATTTTTATAATACGGTAAAGCCACAGAAGAGCTTGCACCTTTTGAGGTCTTACAGGCTTATTTTTCTCAACCTGTTGTGTAAACAACGTTGTGTTTCCTTATAAAATAATATGTTGAAATTATTTATCTCATCATTTTTAAACCTATTATTTATTTTGTTCTTAACCAGGGAACTGAAAGGACTTATTAGTTTCATTCTAAATAATTATGATAGAAATATAAACAATTATATTTCAGGAATATTAGAGACTCTATTCTATTACTTTTTAAGTTTAAGTATTATTTTTTTATCAAAATACTTAGCATCATTGATAGCAAAAAGTCAAACTATTCAATTATTATTATTAGTTATAATTTGCTTGTTTTTAGATATAATAGCGTGCTTATTTATATTTAGAATCTTCTTTATAACCTAATAGTGGCCGTAGATTGGGTCGAGACCCAATAAACACCAAGGTCGTCTGAAATAAATTGCCTGACGACCTTTCCCCATGTCTCCTCCTACTTCAACTACAACGAAAACAGTCAAATCACCCGTTATCACCGACACCGAACGAGATAAACTGCATCGCTAAATCTATCGTATTCAAGCTAAACTCGTCAGCCACTACGAACTTGATTCTTTAGGTTGAATTATCCCCCCCCCCTGAGCAAGGCAGCAAAGGTAACGGATATCACTTATCAACCCTTCCGCCTGCAAAACCAGTATGCCGACCGTGAATCAGGGCTATATTACAGCTTCTTCAGGTATTACGACCCTGATGCAGACCGGCTTGGGGTCAGTATCCGATTGGGTTATTTTGAGATATTAATTTTTATGCTTTTGTACCGGATACTACGAAATAGATAGATACATTAGATTGGTTTAGATATTATGGGAATTGATGTGGACCAGACTGGACAAAGATGGAAGAAAAATACTGTAAACTTCGAGAAAATAATGGATATTATGTCGAACCAATGGAAGTATTGGATATAGATTGTAGACAACATGATATTTGCTATACTAAATGTAGGGAACAATTCTCATATTCAGAATTAGAAAAATATAACTGTATGGTAAGGTGCGATGACACTCTTATGAATACATCTAAAAATATCCAACATGATCCTAATTCTTCATCCTGATTTTTCTATAAAGCGTTGGGACCTGAACTTGCCAAAATCCACTATCTACAAATAAAACCATTAAAAAACACCTAAAAACCGGTAATTTTATGAAAATCTTTAAATATTTTTTATTATATTTATTTATATATATAATATTATTCATAATAAATCCTTGGATTTTAGAATTAATTAATATTACCATAACGCTTCCATGGTCCATTATTGAAGAAGATATTATTACTTATTTTGGACTAAACCTGAATCCTACTGTTGATAATATCTTTTATCGAAGAATAATACACTTTACTTACGGATCAATTAGCCTTTTTATAAATATATTTATTTTATATAATTTTATCTGCAAATTTAAGAAAATTTTTAAAACACCCAAAGAAAATAAATGAAACAGGTGAATTATATCACATGAAAGATAATAGAAGATGATGAAAACAAAAAAATGGAATTGGATCCCTACAATTAAAATTAATGAACTGCATTTTGATAAAATTTATCCTGATTATAAGAAGATATTAGATGAGTTAAATGCAAATATTTTTTCAGAAAATGAAGATATTTATGACTCTTTTATTTTTGAAGAAAATGGAATTAACTCATTAATTTACTTTGAAAAAAATGGCCAATTTGCAGGAATGGAACTAAAAAATAATCTTTTTTACAAAGATATAAATTTAATTGGCAAGGATATTGAAGAAATAAAAAAAATTTTTGGTTATGATTCTTTAGTTTTAGATAAATATGATAGTGTAGATTGTGATGATATTAGAGCGATATTTTGGTTTGAAAATAACAAAGTCGAATCAGTTACAGTATATTAATAAATAATGAAAAATATAAATATAGGGTAATTAGTGGTCCGTATGTCCCCAATCCCGACGTAGAGTGTGCGCGGTACGCGCAGATGCGTTTTCTGCTTTTCAGACGACCTCGAAGCCCAAACCCCACTGGGATTACTGAATTCGAACGCAATATATTGGGACGCTTAATCCACACCCTCGCCCGCGACGGCGGCGACAAAGTCCAGGAAACCGTTTACTGATACGACTTGAAGGCAACCTCGTCCAAGCCGCCAGCCAACAGCCAAAGCATCACCTGATTCGACTACAACGAAAACGGCTGACTCATCGCCCAACACCAATGGAAGGTGCTGTTCAAAGAAGAGAACGCCTGAAACGGCCTGCCCAAAACCAATTGGTGCGATGAACAGTGACAACGAAGTCATCGCTGACATCGAACGCGATAATGGGCTCTTTCTTATAATGCTGCCCCTAAAAATAAAATGTTAAGGATGGGTTCTATGTGTAATGACGCTTATCATACTGATAATTTTTTACAAGCTAGTTATTTTCTTGAAAATGAAGATTATCAGAGAGCTTTTTATTTTTTGAAGAAAGGAGCTTTGGAAAAAGATGTTAATTGTTATAATAATTTAGCAGTTTTATATGATCTTGGATATGGGATTGAAAAAAATCCACTTTTGGCGCTTAAATGGTATAGAAAAAGTTGGCAATATGAAGGGAAAAGTGGTGGGGTATGTTCTAATATTGCATCACTTTATGCCGGTTTAGGTAATATAAGGCAGGCTAAATTTTGGTGGAATAAAGCAATATTAGAATTAAATGATGGAGATGCAGCTCTTGATTATGCAAAATTCTTAATTAATAGGGAAAACAAGAGGGATTATCATAAGATAATAGAATTACTTAAGTTTGCTATCAAGAGCGATTATATTACTGAAATCTCTAAGGAAGAAGCTGGTCAATTATTGAAAAATCTAGAAAGCACATAAACTTAGTAAACCATATAAAGATCAAACCATACAGTAAGGTCGTCTAAAATTAATTTCGGACGACCCTTTTCCAAATTAAGATTACAAGTTAAAGGAGACCTTAAATATAAATGCATTATGAATGGTTTCATTCCTCAAATAAAAAAGACCAATGTGAAAGGTGCTGACCATGGAAATATTTAAAAATTTCTTAATTTTATTGGTGTTATCAATTTCTATACTATCATGTAAACAATATCCGAAAAGAAATGAAAAAATAGCTGACTCCATATCAACGGGTAGTACTTATTGGATTTCGGATGAAGAAATTCATACTCTGGAAGAAAAAGCCTCTCATGGAGATAAAAATTCATCATTCAAATTATATCAATACCATATGTTTGTATCTCTAAATCAAAATTTAGAATTTAAATGGCTAGAGATAGCGGCAAAAAATGGACATCCTATTGCCCAATCCAATTTAGCTGATTTATTTTTAGCACAAGGAAATAAAGAAAAAGCCACATTTTGGACTAAGAAAGCATATGAAAATGGTGCTAAGCTACCGGATGAATTAAAAATCTTAATAAAATAACCTCAACCTTTTGAAACTAGAACACAGGGAGGATTCAATGATAAACGCTGAAAATACTGCTAATGTTCAAATTTTTTGGAAGTTACGAGAAGACGGAGGTTGTCAGACGATTCCTCCCATCGGTCTCTTTTATCCCGTAAGTAAATTTGAAGATGGTGTTTTTCAAGAAAATTTTCCTAGAAGTATAGTTTTAGACATTTACGAGCATATACCAAATAAAAACATCAGTTATGCAAACGCTTGGTTCCTGATAAGAAAAAATGAAAAAATACCATTAGATACGAAATTTAAAATTTTTGATGGTCCAAGATGCATGGCAGATGTTATTTCGATTCCTTAAAACAGTAATCGTGGATTAGGTCTTATAGTGGATTAAATTTAAATCAGGACAAGGCGACGAAGCCGCAGACAGTACAGATAGTACGGAACCGATTCACTTGGTGCTTCAGCACCTTAGAGAATCGTTCTCTTTGAGCTAAGGCGAGGCAACGCCGTACTGGTTTAAAGTTAATCCACTATAAAAAACTGTACCTTGGCGGTTGGGGATATCCAACCGCCAAGGTGCAGTTCAGTTTTCAGACGACCTTTTATTTAGCTTCAGGCTTGTGATTTAAGCCACTTGTGTTTGATGCTCGTCGCCGTTGCGTTCGCGTATTTTGCCCAAACGGTAAACGGTTTCGCCTTGTTCGGTTAAGAACGCCTGCACCGCGTCGGCATCTTCTTCGGCAATCACGACCACCATGCCGATGCCGCAGTTGAAGGTGCGGTACATTTCTTGCGTTTCCACGTTGCCTGCCTGTTGCAGCCATTGGAACAGCTTGGGCAATTCCCACGCTTTGGCGTCGATTTGGGCAACGGTGTTTTCCGGCAGGATGCGCGGCACGTTTTCAGTGATGCCGCCGCCAGTGATGTGCGCCATGCCTTTAATAGTGAATTTTTCCAAAGCGGCGAGGATGGGTTTCACATACAGGCGGGTCGGGGCGATGATGGTTTTGCGCAGGGTTTTGCCATTGTCGAACTCGGCATCCAAATCGGGATTGTCGCGGGCGATGATTTTGCGGACGAGGGAGTAGCCGTTGGAATGTGCGCCGTTGGAAGCCAGACCCAACACGATGTCGCCTGCTTTGATGCTGCGGCCGTTGATGACGCGCTCTTTTTCGACCACGCCGACGGCAAAGCCTGCCAAGTCGTATTCGCCTTCGGGATACATACCGGGCATTTCGGCGGTTTCGCCGCCGATAAGGGCGCAGCCGGATTCTTCGCAGCCTTGGGCAATGCCTTTAATCACGTCGGTAGCGCGGGCGACGTCGAGTTTGCCGCAGGCGAAATAGTCGAGGAAGAACAAAGGCTCTGCGCCTTGAACCAAAATGTCGTTGACGCTCATGGCGACAAGGTCGATGCCGACAGTGTCGTGTTTGTCCCAGTCAAAAGCGAGTTTGAGCTTGGTGCCCACGCCGTCGGTGCCACTGACGAGGACGGGATTTTTGTATTTTTTGCTGATTTCGACCAATGCGCCGAAGCCGCCCAAATCACCCAACACTTCGGGACGCATGGTGCGTTTGGCAAAAGGTTTGATGTTTTCGACCAGTTGGTCGCCTGCGTCAATATCGACGCCAGCGTCGCGGTAGCTCAGTGAAGTGCTCATGAATGGGTTCCTTATCGTGATTGGGACGGAAAAACGATGGGACGTATTTTACCTTATTTTGCAGGTGCGGGCTTGGATTTTTCGGTGATTTTGTAAACAATCTGAGGTTTCAGACGACCCTGTTTATTCTGTTATACTGGACGGTCAGGGGTCGTCTGAAAACGATTGCGGCGGCTCCCGCTGAAATACACATGGAAAGGTTTTATGTATCAGAAAAAAACGCGCGGCATGAAGCCGTGGATCATTATGGGCTGCGTGATTGCGGCTTTTGTCTGGCTGCTGTACGCGCTGGGCGACATCCTGACGCCGTTTATTGTGGCGGCGGTATTGGCTTATGTGTTGAATCCGCTGGTGGAATGGTTGCAGAAAAAACGGATTAAACGCGGCCCCGCGTCCATGATGGTGATGGTATTCGCTTTGCTGTTGCTGCTGTCGCTGATGCTGATTATCGTGCCTATGCTGATCAACCAGTTCAACAATATGGTTAGCCGCATTCCCCAAATCGTCGATTTTACGCAAAACAGGCTGCTGCCTTGGCTGAACCATGTGGCGGGCAATTATGTGCATATCGATCAGGCTTCGGTGGTCAAATGGTTGCAGTCGCATACGGGCGAATTGAGCAACACGCTCAAGGCTTGGATGCCGACGCTGATGCGCCAGAGCGGCAACGTCATCAGCGGCATGAGCAACCTGATTTTGCTGCCGCTGCTGCTGTATTATTTCCTTTTGGACTGGAAACGCTGGTCTTACGGCATCAGCGCGTTGGTACCTCGTCGCTTTATCGACACTTATACGCGCATCACAAGCAATATGGATGAAGTTTTGGGCGAGTTCCTGCGCGGGCAGTTGATGGTAATGCTGATTATGGGGCTGGTGTACGGGATTGGGCTGATGCTGGTCGGACTGGATTCGGGCTTCGCTATTGGTATGATTGCCGGTATTTTGGTGTTTATCCCGTATTTGGGCGCATTTACCGGACTTTTGCTGGCAACCGTCGCTGCTTTGCTGCAATTCGGCACATGGAACGGTCTGATTATGGTGTGGGTAGTGTTCGCTATCGGACAATTCCTCGAGAGTTTTATCGTTACCCCAAAAATCGTCGGCGACCGCATCGGTCTGTCGCCTTTCTGGGTGATTTTCTCGTTGATGGCTTTCGGACAACTCATGGGCTTTGTCGGCATGCTCGCCGGTCTGCCGCTTGCAGCCGTAACCTTAGTCCTGCTGCGCGAAGGCGTGAACGCTTATTTCCACAGCCGTTTTTACAAACACAAATAAAAGGACAAAAAGGTCGTCTGAAATCGGATATGGGTTTTCAGACGACCTTTGTTTCTCCTTGTAAACACATAAAGGAACAGAAAACATGTTAGCCATCATCGGCGGCAGCAGCCTGACCAAGCTGCATGAACTGAACATCACCGACCGCAAAATCGTCCGCACCCCCTACGGACTGACCAGCAGCCCTGTCTTAAGCGGCAAACTGGGCAGTCAGGACATTTTCTTCCTCGCGCGGCACGGCTTCGGCCATACCGTCGCACCGCACGAAATCAACTACCGCGCAAACATCTGGGCGTTGCATTCCATAGGCGCGGAATACATCGTCGCCGTTTCCTCCGTCATCAGCATCAACGACCGCTTTGAAAACGGCGCACTCGTCCTGCCTGACGACTTGATCGACTACACCTACGGCCGCAAGGACACCTTTTTTGAAGGACAGGAAGAACCGGTCGTACACACCGATTTTCTCGAACCCTACTCCGCCGAACTGCGCGAAAAAATTGCCGAACACGCGCAACAGCATCAAATGCCCTTATACACCCAAGCCGTTTACGGCTGCCTGCAAGGCCCGCGCTGGCCGACCCGCGCCGAAATCCAACGTTACCGCCGCGACGGTGTGGACGTATTGGGCATGACCGGAATGCCCGAAGCCTTCCTCGCCCGCGAACTGGGCATCCAATACGCCCACTTCTGCGGCATCACCGACATCCGCTGCCTCAGCAGCGGAGCGGAAGGGACGGAATGCGGCTTGGAAACCGAGCTTGCCATCGGCAAAATCCGTCGTTTGCTTGCGGGTTTGTAAAAGCTGAGGGAATGAAAAAAGTATGATTTTTGAAATTTCTCAAAAACATGCATCAATCCTTTTTCAAGCTATTAGAGATGCTGAAGATTTTGCCAAAGAATTAAATATTGATGTTTACAAATGCCATGTTGAATTTCATGAGAATATTCTTTGCAAGGAATTGCCATGCTATTTGATTTATTTTTATGAAGAAATAGTCAATAAGAGTTGGATGGATGTTTCTACTGTGAATGACGTCTGTGTGTATATTTCAATGGAAAGTTGCCAAACTATTTTACTGACTCAAAGTAGATAATTTGAATACATATCCTTTCAGCAGTAAGCCGTATCCAATCCTGACGTAGTGTGTGTACAGAATGCACACGCGCTGTTAAGACTTCTCCCTTTATCCTTCAAATCATGCAAAAAGGTCGTCTGAAAATT
>CAKARM010000037.1:0-12068 GCA_916720585.1 uncultured Neisseria sp. | reverse complement strand
TAATGAGAAGCCAGAAGAGCTTAGTATGTTTGCTTTTAGACGACCTCTTCAATTCAAGATGACCTTGTTTCAAATTTCAAAACTGTCCGCTTGGTCAGCCTTGCGTATCATGCCCGCGGCGACGGTGTGGTTGGTGGCTTCGTCTATCAGGATGAACGCGCCGAGGGCATGGTTTTCTTCGTAGGGTGCGGCGGCGATCGGCTGCTGGGTTTTGAGGCTGATGCTGCCGATGTCGTTGAGTTTGAGCGTGTCGGCGGATTCGACGCGGCTGAGGGTGTTCACGTCCCAAACGTAGGAAATCGCGCTGATTTTGACGGGCGTGGTTTGGGTGGTGTGTTTCAGCAGGTATTTGCGGCGCAGGTTGAGCGGGATGTCGTCGAACCAGCACAGTGCGGCTTGAAACTGCTGTTCGGGCGCGACGGGGCTGTCGGCGGCGGCGATGCTGTTGCCGCGCGAGATGTCGAGGTCGGTATCAAGCGTGACGGTCAGTACTTCGCCTGCTTCGGCGGATTCGGTTTTGCCGTTTGGATTGTAGATTTCGGCGATTTTGGCGGCATGTCCGCTAGGCAGGATTTTGACTTCGTCACCGGTTTTCAGACGGCCTGCTTCCAGCCTGCCTTGATAGCCGCGGAAGTCGTCGCTGCTGCTGCCGTCTTGCCGTGCGACGCGCTGTACGGGGAAATGGGCGGCTTGGTCGGCGGCGTTTTGGCGGTTGACGGGCAGGCTTTCGAGCAGGGGTAACAACGGTAAACCTTGATACCACGGGGTTTGGCTGCTGGCGTTGACGATGTTGTCGCCTTTTAACGCGCTGATGGGCAGGAAGTGGATTTGGGCTTGGAGGCCGATTTGTTCCACCAGCTTGCGGTAGGCTGCGGTAATGGCCTGATATTTGGTTTCGTCGAAGTCGAGCAGGTCGAGTTTGTTGACGGCGACGATGATGTTGGGGCAGCCCAAGAGTTTCAGAATCGCGCTGTGGCGTTTGGTCTGCGGCAGGAGGACGGGTTCGCTGCCGGAAAAATCGACACGCGTTGCGTCTATCAGGACGATGGCGGCGTCGGCGGTCGATGCGCCCGTTACCATGTTGCGGGTGTATTGTTCGTGTCCGGGCGTGTCGGCGATGATGAATTTGCGCTTGGGCGTGGCGAAATAACGGTAAGCGACGTCGATGGTGATGCCTTGTTCGCGTTCGGCGGCAAGGCCGTCGGTGAGGCTGGCGAAGTCGGGCGTTTCGCCGTTTTCGGCGGCGCGGTTGAGTTTGTCGAGCTGGTCGGTCAGCAGGGTTTTGCTGTCGTAGAGCAGGCGACCGATGAGGGTGGATTTGCCGTCGTCGACGCTGCCGGCAGTGATGAAGCGCAAAAGCGGGGCGGTGGTTGCGGTCATGGTTCTTTCCTTAATTCTCGGATTGCACGTTACTTTAATGAGGTCGTCTGAAAATGGGAAAGAATGCTTGGTTTTAAAAAAAGATGATTTCGTTATATTCGGGCAGTTTCTTTCGGACGGGGTCGGCTTCCCGCGTTTGCCAGAAAACCCGCTTAAAGGTAAAATCCCGTATTCCAACATGGGTACTGCATCATGACTAAATTTATTTTCGTAACCGGCGGCGTCGTATCTTCACTCGGAAAAGGTATCGCCGCCGCTTCTATTGCCACTATCCTCGAATCGCGCGGTTTGAACGTGACCATGCTCAAGCTCGACCCTTATATCAACGTCGACCCCGGCACCATGAGCCCGTTCCAGCACGGCGAAGTGTTCGTCACCGACGACGGCGCGGAAACCGACCTCGACTTGGGACACTACGAACGTTTCATCAACGCCACCATGACCCGCCGCAACAGCTTCAGCACGGGGCAGGTGTACGAAAACGTCATCGCCAAAGAACGCCGCGGCGACTACCTCGGTGGTACGGTTCAAGTCATCCCACACATTACCGACGAAATCAAACGCCGCATCCACGAAGGTGCGGCGGGTTACGATGTTGCCATCGTCGAAATCGGCGGTACGGTCGGCGACATCGAATCGCTGCCGTTTTTGGAAGCCATCCGTCAGATGCGCAGCCAGTTGGGACGCAACAACACCTTGTTCGCCCACCTGAGCTACGTTCCCTACATTGCTGCCGCCGGCGAAATCAAAACCAAGCCGACCCAGCATACCGTTAAAGAAATGTTGAGCATCGGTTTGCAGCCCGACATCCTGATTTGCCGCATGGATCGGAAAATGCCGGCGGACGAACGCCGCAAAATCGCCCTGTTCTGCAACGTGGAAGAGCGCGCAATTGTTGGCAGCTACGACGTAGACAGCATCTACGAGTGCCCCGAAATGCTGCACGACCAAGGCATCGACAACATCATTACCGAGCAGTTGCAGCTTAACGTGCAACAGGCGGATTTGACCGCGTGGAAAAAAATCGTCCATGCCATCAAAAATCCGAAACACACCGTCAAAATCGCTATGGTCGGCAAATACGTCGATTTGACCGAATCCTACAAATCGCTGATCGAAGCCTTAAAACACGCGGGTATCCACACCGAAACCGACGTGCAAATCACCTTCGTTGACAGCGAAAACATCGAGAAAAACAACGGCGACGTTTCCATGCTCAAAGACATGGATGCTATCCTCGTTCCCGGCGGTTTCGGTTCGCGCGGTGTGGAAGGCAAAATCGCCGCCGTGCGTTATGCCCGCGAAAACAACGTGCCATACTTGGGCATCTGCCTCGGTATGCAGATTGCGCTGATCGAATACGCCCGCGACGTCGCAGGCTTGAAAGGCGCGAATTCGACCGAGTTCGACCTCAAATGCGCCGCGCCCGTCGTCGCCCTGATTGACGAATGGCAAACCGCCGACGGCAGCGTCGAAACCCGCGACGAATCCGCCGATTTGGGCGGCACCATGCGTTTGGGTGCGCAAGAGGTTGAATTGAAAGCAGGCAGCCTCGCCGCCAAAATCTACGGCGGCGAACACATCCGCGAGCGCCACCGCCACCGCTACGAAGTCAACAACAACTACGTTCCCGCGCTGGAACAGGCTGGCTTGGTCATCGGCGGCGTATCCGCAGGTCGCGAACGCTTGGTCGAAACCATCGAACTGCCGAACCACCCTTGGTTCTTCGCCTGCCAGTTTCACCCTGAGTTCACCTCCAACCCGCGCAGAGGCCATCCTTTGTTTACCGCGTTTGTCAAAGCCGCGTTGAACAATAAAAAAGGCTGATGCCCGGCAAAAGGTCGTCTGAAAATAGAAAAAGCACCTCGATTGGGGTGCTTTTTTGTGTTGGTATGGCGATGTTTTGAGAAACCGGGCATCAGCCGCCTTTTCAGACGACCCGCAAGGAATGTTCAATCCTGTACGTCTTCAGGTTTCCAGCCGGGTTCCGGTTTCCAGTCGGGCGAGAGCGGTGCGCCTGCGGGCTGTTTGTAGCGGTTGTACATAAACAGATACTGGGTCGGGAAGCGGCGTATCCAGTATTCGGTGTTTTCATTGATAATCTGCGCGTCGTGCTGTTTGTCGCCGTTCAGCTCGCCGCGCATAGGCTCGATGTGCAGCACAAATCCTTTGCCCTTCGGCAAACGCTCGCCGCAGAAAAACAGCGCCTTCACGCCTTTGACTTGCGCCAGTTTGCCCGCCAGCGTCATGGTGTAGGCGTATTTCCCGAAAAACGGCACCCAGACGCCGTCGCCGCCTTCTTCGGGGGAGGGGGCATGGTCGGGCAGGACAATCGTCGCTTCGCCGGAACGTAAAGCCTTAATGACTTGTTTGACCCCTTGAATATTGGTAGGAGCGGTTTTCCCTTTGCCGCGAACGCGCCCCGCCTGCATGACGGAATCTAAGGCTTTGATTTTGGGTGGTTTGTACATGGCAGTCAGCGGGAACGGAAGCTGTTGGCTGATATAGCGTCCGGCGAGGTCGTAGCTGCCGATGTGCGGGGTAATAAACAACAGTCCTTCTCCGGCGTCCAAAGCCGATTGGACATGTTCCCAACCGTGCACTTCTTTAAACAGCGTTTCAATGCTTTCAGGTCGTCTGAAAAAGGCGACGGGCAATTCCAGCCCGCCTTTTGCCGTTTCGCGGAAAACGGCTTTGACCGATGAAGGCTCGGGATTCAATCCGGCAAGCCGCATATTGTCGAACACGCGCTGCCGGTCGCTTTTGAGCAGATAATAGCCCAAGCCGCCCGCCGCATTCCCCAGCGCGTGTAAAAGCGGTAAAGGCAGCGCCGCAAAGCATTTAAACAAAAAAGTGAGCAGGATTTGCATAATAGATTGATGAGATGGAACGGGGGGATTGTAAATGAAAACGGCAGGTCTGGATATTGAGTTTCATCCGAATGTAACGGATTGCCGCAATGCTCAAGATATCGAATGCGTTCATTCGGTTTGCCAAACGGCATAACGTAAAAAAGGTCGTCTGAAAACAGTTTCCATTCGTTGAAACGATATTTTCAGACAACCTTTGCGTTTGGGTAAACGGATAGCGTATTACGCCAGACCGTTTTGTTGCGCGTCTTGCAGGCGGGCTTCGAAGTTGCTCAGATTGACGCCTGCTTGTTGTGCGGCAGCGACGACTTCGGCGACGCTTGCGCCGTTTTGCACCTGATGATAGCCCCAGAGCAGGGAGCAGCGGGTGCCGGTGCGGCAGTAGGCGAGGACGGGTTGGGGAACGCTTTTGAGCAGGTTTTGGAAGGAGGCGACATCGGAGGCGTTGATGGCGGGCGCGACGACGGGTTGATGGTGGTGCTCGAGGATGCCCGCAGCTTCAAGCCAGCCTTCGACTTGTTTGAAGGTAACTTGGTTTTCTTCTTCGCCGTCGGGACGGTTGCAGATGACGGTTTGGATGCCGAGTTTGGCGGCTTCTTGTACGTCTGCTTCGGTCAGTTGCGGGGCGATGTAGAGGTTGTCGGCAAGTTTTTGGATAGACATGGGTTTTCCTTTTCTACGTTTGATGATGGATTGATTTTAGTCGTCTTGAGGGGCTAACAGGGCTTGTTCCAATCGTTTTTTATTGGCTTCGGACTGTTTTTGTATGTATTTGCGGACAATGCTGTCAGTGGCTGTATCTTGTTCCATGTTGGATCGGGTCGACCAAATGGCAGCGGCAAGTGTGAGGTCTACATGGTCGGGGCGTTGGGCGGCAGCCGTTTGGGCTTTGATGATGTAGTCAATGATACGTTCGACCGCTTTCGGATTGCCGGTGGCAAAATAAGTTACCCAATGAAAATCCAGTGATGCGGGGGAAATGATGGGTTCTTGAAGCGGATGGAAGCTTTGGTTTTTTTTGAGGTTGTTTTTAAGCTCGGTATCTAATGTCAGGCTGTTAAGGCAGGTTTTGGCTTGATTCGTGCCTGTCAGGGTGAGGGTGTAGGCGGCAAAGGTTAGGGCGTCGCCTTGGTAGGTTCGGATGTTGTTACACCAAATGGTGCTGCCTTGGGGGTATTTTTGTAGCGCTTGCGTCCCCCATGCAAGGGTGGTTTCGCGCATGAGATCGGCTTTGACAAGCTGGTCCATCAAAGAGGCAGCGCGTTCGGCAGAGGGATTTTTGTAGAAGACGGCAATTTCTTTTCCTGCCTTGATTGCCGAATCTGATTTGGGGGCGGCAGTGGCGTGCAAGCTGAGTAACAGGGCGGTGATGCCGATAAGGAGTTTTTTCATGGTTGTTTCTTTCGGTGTGGATGTTTCAGACGACCTCAATCTGGTATTTGAGGTCGTCTGAAAATCAGGCTCGGTCATTATAAAGCCAGTTTTCAAATAATTCGCGGTCGGTGATGTAGAGGACGGCGGTGTCGGCTTCGGCGGCTTGGACGGTGATGTCGGCGACGTACAGGATGCCGGTGCGGAAGTAGTGGAGGCGGGCAGTGGTGCCGATGGGGAGTTGTGTCCACTGTGCGGCAAGGTCGGTGCAGGAGTAGCCGTCGATGGCGATGATTTTGTCCTGCGGGCAGAGGGCGGCGTTTTCCGCGCTGCTGCCGTTGAAGACGTGGGTTAGGGTGGCGTGGTCGCTGTTTTGTTTGAACCTTGCGCCGAAGTCGGATGCGGGGGCGGGCGTTTCGGTTGGCGGTTCTAACAGGAATGCGCCGCCGTGCCCGCGCGGCTGTGCCTGCCATTGCAGCCCGATGCCTATGGTGGCGAGGAGTTCGGTAAGGGGCAGGTCGACGGTGGTGTAGAGGGTCGTCTGAAAAAAGTCTTCGAGGTCTAGGCCGGTAAACGCTTGGCAACGGGCTTGCCATTGTTTTTCGGGGATGCCTTGTCGGGTGGCCAGCCAATCGCGATAGTGTTGCTGCATGACGCTGTCGAGGGTGTGTTGCCCACTGCTTTTGCTGCGGATGGCGAGGTCGAGGCAGAGGGCGGCGAGTGCGCCTTTTTGGTAATAGCTGACGATGGTGTTGGGGCTGTTTTCGTCCTGTTTGTAGAATTTGTTCCAAGCGGTGAAGCTGGATTCGGCAAGGCTTTGTTTCAGACGGCCTTTGGTTTGTTGCACGCGGGTGATGCTTTGGGCGAGCAGGCGCAGGTAGGCTTCTGGGGCGATGGTGCGGCTGCGGGCGAGGAAGAGATCGTCGTAGTAGGAGGTGATGCCTTCAAACGCCCAGAGTTGTTCGGTGTAGTTTTCGCGGTCGAGGTCGTAGGGGGCGAAGGCGGCGGGTTTGATGGACTTGACGTTCCAGGCGTGGAAGTATTCGTGTGAGAACAGTCCGAGCAGTTGGGTGTAGGCGTCGTTGGCTTCGGTCATGCCGTGCGGCGGCAGACTGTGGCGGTCGGCGAGCAGGGCAGTGCTGCTGATGTGTTCAAGTCCGCCGTAGATGTTGTCGCCAACGTGGAGCAGGAAAAGGTAATGGGTGAACGGGGCAGGGGAGGGGAACATTGTCAGTTCGGTTTCGCAGATTTTTCGGATGTCTGACACGAGGCGGTCGCGGTCGAAATCGGGATAGTGGCCGCTCAAGGCGATGCGGTGCGGGATGCCGCCGGCTTCGAAATCGAGAAATTCAATGTTGCCCAGTTCGACAGGGTGGTCGATTAAGTCGTGGTAGGAGGTCGTCTGAAAGCTGTGGACGTCGGTTTGGGGCAGGGTGGTGGCAATCCGCCATGTTTTCGGCAGGATGAGGAATTCGATTTGGTGCGTGCTGTTTTCGTGTCCGTTTACCTGCAAAAACAGGCATGCGCCGTCAAAGAACCCGCGTTCGGCAGTCAAAAACGAGCCGCGGACAGACAAATCGTAGGCGTAAACGGTGTAGTAAATTTCCCACTCGCCGGACTGTGGGGCAGTGCGCCATCGGTTTTTTTTGACTTGGGTCAGATGGGCATATTCGCCGTTGCAAAAGGCGCGGATGGTGGTGATGTGGCGCGAGAAATCGCGTATCAGATAGCTGCCGGGAACCCAGTTTGGCAGGCTGATTTCTGTTTCCAAATCATGTTCTTGTCGGAAGGTTAGGCGGATGTGCCACTCGTGGGCGAGCGGGTTGGGGGTGATTTTGTAATTAATCATGACTATTAATGCATTTGTTAAATTTTATGAATAAAAAAGTTGAATTATGCAGTTTGATTTATATCGATAAACTCCCCTTCAAAAGGGAGGCTTGAAAAAATAAAGTGGCGCTGCCGAGGAGGTTGTTAAATAATAATATGATTATAAAGTAAAAAATATAAAAAATCGATAAAGCCACCAGATGGAGTGAAATGTAATTCTGCTTGGCTAGGCTTATCTTATATGTTAAATTTAGAAAAATTTAAACCTAGCCCTTATTGCGTTTGTTCAAAACGCATACGGCAAAGTGAGATAAAAAATTTTTATTCCCATAATTCATGGAGACTCTCATGGACACACAAACTTATAACTACAAAGTGGTGCGCCAGTTCGCCATCATGACCGTAGTTTGGGGTATTGTGGGCATGTTGGTCGGTGTCATCGTTGCCGCCCAATTGTTTGCCCCGTCCCTTGATTTATCAGATGTCGGCCCTTGGTTCCACTTCGGCCGCCTGCGTCCGTTGCACACCAATGCGGTGATTTTTGCGTTCGGCGGTTGCGGTCTGATGGGTACATCATACTACGTTGTTCAACGTACCTGTAATGCACGCCTGTTCGGCGGTTGGCTGCCGGCATTTACCTTCTGGGGCTGGCAGGCAGTTATCGTTGCGGCAATCGTCAGCCTGCCTTTGGGTTATACCCAAGCTAAAGAGTATGCCGAATTGGAATGGCCTATCGACATCCTGATCGCTTTGGTTTGGATTGCTTACGCCATCGTATTCTTCGGCACGATTGCCAAACGTAAAATCAAACATATCTACGTTGCCAACTGGTTCTACGGCGGTTTCATTTTGGCCGTCGCCCTGTTGCACATCGTCAATAACCTGAGCATTCCTGCGGGCTTCATGAAATCCTATCCGGTTTATGCAGGCGCAATCGATGCTATGGTTCAATGGTGGTATGGCCACAATGCCGTAGGTTTCTTCCTGACCGCAGGCTTCTTGGGCATGATGTATTACTTCGTGCCGAAACAGGCAGGTCGTCCGGTTTATTCTTACCGCCTGTCCGTCGTCCACTTCTGGGCTTTGATTTTCACCTACATGTGGGCAGGTTCCCACCACTTGCACTATACCGCGCTGCCTGACTGGACTCAGTCCTTGGGTATGGTGTTGTCCCTGATTCTGTTCGCACCTTCTTGGGGTGGTATGATTAACGGTATCATGACCTTGTCCGGCGCATGGGACAAACTGCGTACCGACCCTATCTTGAAATTCTTGATCGTCTCCCTCTCCTTCTACGGTATGTCCACCTTCGAAGGTCCGATGATGTCCATCAAATCCGTCAACGCTTTGAGCCACTACACCGACTGGACCGTTGCACACGTTCATGCCGGCGCATTGGGCTGGGTGGGCTTCGTGACCATTGGTTCCGTGTACTACATGATTCCCCGCCTGTTCGGTAAAAATGAAATGTACAGCACCAAATTGGTGGAAGCGCATTTCTGGATTGCGACCATCGGCGTGGTTCTGTATATCGCCTCCATGTGGATTGCAGGGGTATTGCAAGGTATGATGTGGGGTTCTCTGAATGCGGACGGTACTTTGACCTACTCGTTTGTAGAGTCAGTTAAACGCACCATGCCTTTCTACATGATTCGTTTCACCGGCGGCCTGCTGTACCTGAGCGGTATGTGTATCATGGCATACAACGTTTACCGTACGGCCATCAGTGGCAAAGCGGTTGATGCCGAGATTCCCGCGGTGTCTCAAACCCAGCACCACTAAAAACATAAGAAAAGGCTACCAAAATGAAATTACAACAATTAGCTGAAGAAAAAGTCGGCGTCCTGATTGTATTTACCCTGCTTGTGGTCAGCGTAGGCCTGTTGATTGAAGCCGTGCCGCTGTTCTTTACTAAAGCTGTCACCAAGCCTATAGAAGGTGTGAAACCTTATAACGCTTTGCAAGTGGCTGGTCGCGACATCTATATCCGTGAGGGTTGTTACAACTGTCACTCTCAAATGATCCGTCCGTTCCGTGCGGAAACCGAACGTTACGGCCACTACTCCGTTGCCGGTGAGTCTGTTTATGACCATCCGTTCCAATGGGGTTCCAAACGTACCGGTCCGGACTTGGCACGTGTCGGCGGCCGCTATTCCGACGAATGGCACCGCATCCACCTGCTGAATCCGCGCGACGTTGTGCCGGAGTCCAATATGCCCGCTTTCCCATGGCTTGCCCGCAACAAAGTCGATGCCGAAGCAACCGTGGCGCATATGAAAGCCCTGCGTAAAGTCGGTACGCCTTACAGCGATGAAGAGATTGCCAAAGCGCCTGAAGCTTTGGAAAACAAATCGGAGCTGGATGCGGTGATTGCATACCTGCAAGGCTTAGGCTTGGCATTGAAAAACGTAAGGTAACATCATGGACGTAAACTGGGCCCGCTCGCTCTTTACTGTTTGGGTTTTTATCAGCTTTATCTTAGTGCTTTATATCGTTTTCAACCGACGCAATAAAAAGAACTACGATGATGCCGCCAACAGTATTTTCGAAAATGATGAGGATAAAGAGTCGTCTGAAAAAGACGGGCGATAACAGTTTAGTCCGTGATCACGGAGCAAAATAATGAACACATCACCCCAATTTACCAGTAATTTCTGGAATATATACATTGCAGTCATCGTCGTGCTCAGCTTTATCGGCTTGGCATGGCTGCTGCTTTCCCAAAACGTTGTGAAGCGTCCTAAAAAGGGCGAAGAAGTCAAAACGACAGGTCATCAATGGGACGGTATCGAAGAATATAACAACCCGTTGCCACGCTGGTGGTTTTGGCTGTATGTCTTTGTCTGGCTGTTCGGTATCGGCTATCTGGTCATGTACCCGGGTTTGGGCGATTATGAAGGCCAGTGGAAATGGAGCAGCCATGGACAATATGATCAAGAAATGGCTAAAGCAGATCAGAAGTACGGCAAAGTTTATGCCAAGTTTGCCAATATGCCGATTGAGCAAGTGGCAAAAAATCCTGAAGCACGCGCCATCGGTCAAAACCTCTTCAATACCTACTGTATCCAATGTCACGGTTCTGATGCCAAAGGTTCCAAAGGCTTCCCGAATTTGACCGACAACGATTGGTTGTGGGGCGGCGAACCTGAGAAAATCCATGAGACCATTGAAAAAGGCCGTACGGCGACGATGGCGGCATGGGGTCCTGCGTTGGGTGAAGAGCGGGTAAAAGATGTGGCAAACTATGTCATGTCCTTATCCAAATCCAAAGACCAATACGATGAAGAACGTGCCGCACGCGGTAAAGTATTGTTCAGTGGTCCACCGGCAAACTGCTTTACCTGTCACGGCGACAAAGGTCAAGGTATCCAAGGACTGGGTCCGAACCTGACCGACAACGTATGGCTGTGGGGTGGTACTCAAAAATCGATTATCGAAACCATCACCAACGGCCGACACAGTCAAATGCCGGCTTGGGGTCGTTTCTTGGATAAAGACAAACTCCACATTATGACTGCGTATGTATGGGGTCTGTCCAACAAAGACGGCAAAGCGCCCGTGAAAAAAGCCGAACCTGCTCCCGCACCGGCACCTGCTTCTGCTGCCGCATCATCCGCTGACGCTTCATCTGCGTCCGCACCTGCACAAGCTGAAAAAGCAGCTTCAGCAGCTGATGCAAAAGCGGCCGCTCCTGCCGAAGCCAAGCCGGTGGAAAAAGCAGATGCTTCTTCTGCCAAAGTGGACGGTAAAGCCGTTTTTGAAGCCAACTGTAAAATGTGTCACGGTGGTACCATCCCCGGTGCTCCAGGCATAGGCAAGAAAGACGAGTGGGCCCCGCGCATCAAGCAAGGTAAAGATACCCTGCACAAACACGCGCTCGAAGGCTTTAACTCCATGCCTGCCAAAGGCGGTAACACAAGCCTGAGTGATGACGAAGTCAAAGCAGCGGTTGACTATATGGCCAACCAATCCGGCGCTAAATTCTAAACCGTAGAAATTAAAACGCACCTTTTCATAAGGTGCGTTTTTTTATGGGGTCGTCTGAAGTTGCTTTTGAAGTTGCTTTCAGACGACCTGAAGTTCATCCCGCACTTTCATTAGTGCGAAACCAAGTAGGTTCAAACCCCGCCATTGCAATGGATTTTGGGCGCGTGGATCATCTTGGGCAAGTCCGATTCCCCAGATTGCGTCAACCGGGCTGGCTTCTACTAAGATACGGCTGCCGGTGTCAATCAGAAAGCGTTTCAAATCGGGGTGTTGGATGAATTTGGCACGGTTGCCTTCGCAAACGATATCGAAGCGGCAGGCATTCCAAATATCGTTTTTAAAACCGATGACTTGTCTTCCCAAATCCTTAGCCTGTTTTGGGTGGGCAGAAGCGATGATTTGGCGGCGGATATCGTCTGCGCCGAACAGCCTCGCCTTTTCTGCCATCATATAGTGTTCGGCAGTCGCATAGCGGATGCCGTCGATTTCAAAGGGCGCAGGATACCATTGGCTGAAGACGGCTTTATCTATCTCATTTTTATAGTGGATTAACTTTAAACCAGTACGGCGTTGCCTTGCCTTGCCGTACTATCTGTACTGTCTGCGGCTTCGTCGCCTTGTCCTGATTTA
>CAKARM010000036.1:0-12241 GCA_916720585.1 uncultured Neisseria sp. | reverse complement strand
TTTCAGACGACCTTTTTAATAACGGACAGAAGGCTTATCAACACCCGCCTGCCATCGGCTTTGCAGCGTCAGTTGATCGAATAGCCGCGCAGATATTGGGTACGCTCGCGCGTCATGCGGGTATCGCATTGGAGCTTGAGGTATTCGTTTTGCGCCGGACTGTCCGCCCTTGCTGCCGCCTGTTGGCAGTTTTGGTTTTTGGTTTGAATCCAAGCGCGTTGTTCTGCCAGCATTTCCTGTTGGACAGTGCGCTCCATGCCGTCCCATACGCCTTTGATTTCCGCCTCTGCCTGATGGTTTTGCGAACGGGCATTATCTAAGTCGCTTTGAGAGAACGAAGGCTGCTCCTGCTTCTCTTCGCCGTCAGGGCGCAGGATTTCGGTTTCAAGGCCCGCGGCAGGCGGTACGCCCGAAGCTTGGCTCGCCGCGTTGTTTTCCAAAATATCTTCTGCTTTGGCGACAGGAGGCTCTTCAGCGGCTTTGCTTTGCAGGATTTTGATCGCCTCTTCTTTGCTGACTGCCTTACCGTCTATCATCACGATGCTTTTGACACCGTAAGGCAGCAGTAAGGAAGACAGGGTTTGCGCAGTCATGTTGACGGTATTGTCTTCCAAAGAAACCGTACCGACTTTCGGATCGGGCGTATAGCGGACGCTGGTTGAGAACGTGTTGTTCTCAAAGCTCAGGTTGCTGCCCATGATTTTCTGCTGAAGCATTTCGGTCAAGCCGGTATTGCTGTAAATCAGCGGACTGTTGGCATCGGCGGTACGCAATACTTCGGCAGGGATTTGGATTTTCAAATCGGCGCTGCACAAGGATTTGTTGTCTTCCGTAATTTCTTGCGGATTGTCCAAGACGATATTCAACTCGGAGCCGGCGGCAATGATTTTATCGGCATCGACAAATTGGCGGCTGTCGGCACGGACAAAGGAACGCGCCTCGCGCTTGATGGTTTCTTGGATTTGGTTGCGGATACTTTGAATGGCGGCAGGATTGCCACACTCCAAAGCCTGCTTGGGTTCTTCTTTGCCGCACGCCGCCAACATCAGGGCGATAAGCGGTAAAGCCAGCAGTTTTTTGTGCATAAATAATACTCCTTGATACGGCTCGGAAACCGCATCGTTTTGTCGTTCAGACGACCATCATAACAAAAGCACTTGCAACAAGTAAATGTTGCAAGTGCTTTTTCAACGAAACGTTATAAATGCTTACTTATTTGGTAATGACATTTACGAAACCGGAAAGGATTGCTGCGTTAATCAAGTCCACGAAGAACGCGCCGACCATAGGCACAATCAAGAAGGCTTTGTGTGAAGGACCGAAGGTCTGAGTGATGGACTGCATATTGGCAACGGCGGTCGGCGTGGCGCCCAAACCGAAACCGCAATGCCCTGCCGCCAAAACCGCCGCATCGTAGTCGCGTCCCATAAAAACGTAGGTGGCGAATGTCGCGTACAGAATCATCACGACGGTTTGTACGGCGAGAATGATGGTTACAGGACCCGCCAGACCGGTCAGTTCCCACAATTTCAGGTTCAAAAGCGCCATTGCAAGGAAAAGCGACAGGGAGGCATTGCCGAATACGTCGATGGCGCGGTCGAACATATTGACTTTAAACGCAGAAGTCAGAATGTTGCGGATGACGACACCGGCAAACAGACACCATACGAATTTCGGCAAGTCATACAGATATTCTTTGTCGAAGCCGTCCACAATTTCGGCAAATGCCAAACACGCTGCAAACATGGCAAGCGTTTCGACGGCGGATTCGGCGGTAATCAGGCGGGTGCGCTTCGCTTGTTCGAACACGTCGTCGGCATGTTCGTCTGAATTTGCCTTTTGTCCGCTTTGCTCGATGGGCTTGCGTCCCATTTTGTTGATCAGACGGCGCGCAACCGGACCGCCGATCAGGCCGCCGAATACCAAACCGAACGTGGCGGAAGCCATACCTAATCCGGTAGCACCGACCAAGCCGAATTTGTTTTCAAAGTCAGGACCCCATGCGCCTGCGGTACCGTGCCCGCCGGTCAGGGTAATCGAGCCGGTAATCAGACCGATAAGCGGATCCAGTCCTAAAACCTTCGCCAAGCCGACGCCGACAAAGTTCTGCACGATGATAAATGCCCCTACGACGGCGGTGAAAATCACCAACGGCAGACCGCCCGCTTTCAGGCGGGAAAAGTCCGCGCTCAAACCGATAGAAGTGAAGAAAATCAGCATGAATGCATCTTGCAGCGGTTTTTCAAATTTGAAGCTCACGCCGTAGGCTTGATGCAGTGCAAACAGGACAATCGCAGCAATCAAGCCGCCTGCCACAGGCTCGGGAATGTTGAAATCGCGCAGGAATTTGACTTTGTTTACCAAAACCTTACCAATCAACAAAACCAATGTGGCGGCAATCAACGTGTAGTAACTGTTAAATTCCCATTCCATAATTGTTTTACCTCTCAAAATCTCAAAAATGTTTTTCTTAAATCCGCCGTGCGGAATCAAACTGTTGGATATTAGGGGATGGGTTAAAGATTGTCAAAGAATAGCCTTTTGTTTTTTGAATTTTTTACATATGGCATTTTTAAAATCATCAAAATATTTATAAGCATCATGGCATTACATAAAGCTACTTTTTGTTTATTAATTAAATATTTTTAATCCGAATGATATTATTGTTGACAATTCTTTTCGTCAGAATATGGGCTTGATAACGAAAAAAGTCGTCTGAAAATCAAGTTTTCAGACGACTTTTTTTATCTTCCAGACTCAATCAACCTTTAGTACGCTCCAACAGTTCTTCCGCCAAGGCGAGGTAGGCTTTGGTGCCTTTGGCGTTGGCATCGTAGGCGAGCGCGGGCATGCCGTGGCTGGGGGCTTCGGCGAGGCGGACGTTGCGGGGGATGACGGTTTGGAACATCAGGTTGCCGAAATGTTGGAAAAGTTGTTCGCTGACTTCGACGACGAGGCGGCTGCGACTGTCGTAGAGGGTGCGGACGATGCCGGTGATGTCGAGGCGCGGGTTGATTGCCTGACGGATTTTGCGCACGGTGGCGATGAGGTCGGAGATGCCTTCTAGGGCATAGTATTCGCACAACATGGGTACGATGACGCCGTTGGCGGCGACAAGTCCGTTGAGCGTGAGCAGGGTCAGTGAAGGGGGGCAGTCGATGAGGACGAAGTCGTAGTCGTTTTCGACGGTTTGCAGGGCGTTTTTGAGGCGGATTTCGCGGGCGATTTCTTGCACCAGCTCGATTTCGGCACCGGCAAGCGCGCGGTTGGCGCCGAGTACGTCGTAGCTGCCGTCCCCGCTGCGGACGACGGCAGTCTTGATGTCGGTATCGCCCAAGACGACTTGGTACACGCCTTCTTCGAGGCGGGCTTTGTCTATGCCGCTGCCGGTGGTGGCGTTGCCTTGCGGGTCAAGGTCGATGACGAGGACGCGTTTGCCTTTGGAGGCGAGCGATGCCGCGAGGTTGACGGTGGTGGTGGTTTTGCCGACGCCGCCTTTTTGGTTGGCGACGGCGAGGATTTGTGCGCTCATGTTTTTGCTGCTGTCGGATAGGTGAATGGCGGAATTTTAACGTTTTTTGCTTGAAATGGGTATAAGGTCGTCTGAAAAGGAAGCGGCGGCGGGCAGAGGCATCTTTGTCGCATTTCTATCTGCGTTTCGGTAAATTCTCTTTAAATCCAGACAAAGCAAGGTAATGCCTGCTGATTCAATATGGGTTTTCTATATAATATGCCGTTTTTTTAACTGTCGTAGAGATATACCATGAAAAAATCTTTCTTTGCCCTGTTGCTTGCCGCTGTTTTGCCTGCTGCCAATGCGGCTTCGGTTACCGAACGGGATGTTCAGAGTTCGGATTTGGCTGCCAAACAGGCTCGGTTGGAATCAGCACAGGCTGAGATGGGAACGGAACTGGCGCGGTTAGCTGCGGATCTGGCACGTATTGAGGCTTTGATTGCCGTACAGGAGGCGCGTTCTGGCATCGGAGAGGATGAGCGGATAGAGGCTTTGGAAGCCCGTATCAGTAAATTGGAAAAACGCCTTGCCAAGTCAAAATAGTACAACCCGAATCGGGTTTATGTGTGCAGCGTCAAGCCGTTCCAGAAGTTGTTTGAGGCTTCGGGGAAAAACGAATGGGAGGCGCGCCGCGCCGTCCGCACTGCCTGCAATGCGAAAACTTCGGCGATGTTCTGCGAAGACTCTGCCATCCGTTGCGAAAAATACGAATAACGGGATTTGAATAACAAGGTCGTCTGAAACGGAATCGGGTTTCAGACGACCTTTTTAACGGTATAGTGGATTAACTAAATCAGGACAAGGCGACGAAGCCGCAGACAGTACAGATAGTACGGAACCGATTCACTTGGTGCTTCAGCACCTTAGAGAATCGTTCTCTTTGAGCTAAGGCGAGGCAACGCCGTACTGGTTTAAAGTTAATCCACTATATTTTGAAGGCAAGTGGCGTTGTGTCATGCCGATAGCGGTATCGTTTCCTTTGAATTTGAACCAAGCCAGGCTGTATACTTGATAACTTGCCGCTACTCATACCACAACAAGGAAATCTATGGATTGCTGGGAAATTCTGCACATTGCGCCTACCGGTGACGAACGTGCCATCAGGCGCGCTTATGCGAAGCTGTTGAAATCGACACGTCCGGACGATGACGCGGAGGGATATCAGCGGCTGCGCGAGGCATTTGATGAGGCTTTGGCGCGTGCGCCCTACATCGATGAGGAAGAGGACGCAGACGATTGGTCTTGGGATCATGCCGATAACGATGAGGCGGATGTTTCAGACGACCCTGATGAAGCACAGACTGAATATGTTGACGAGGAGGCGGCAGAATATGAATCGATCCAAGCCTATCCGCACGATACATGGAAAGACGCAGAAACAGACCGTATTGAAGAAACTGATGTTTCAGACGACCCCTACGGATATAGCGGCGCAACTGCCGAGGCGTATTCATACCATGGATACGATGGCGTAGATGCGGACTATATTTTGGCGGAAATCGGACGCATTCACGATGAAGGGAAAAGTGAAGCGTTGGAACGCTCCTGGCCCGACATCCGCGCTTTATTGGACCGGCTGCCTTTGGGCGAATCGGAATATATTGCTTGGGAATTTTTGGATTTTCTGCGCGATCGGTATATTTCGAATATCATCGTATGGGCGCAATGGGCGTCTTATTTCCGCTGGCACGAGAGCTGCGAAGTTCTCCACCGTATGAGCACGGACGAGCTGGAGTGGGTTTATGACTGCATCAATGCGGCAGAAGTTTTATCTGACAACGCCAATGGCAAATTCCCGCTCTTGCACAGCTTGAACCGCCTGACCGAGCAAGGGCGCGATATGCGGGCAACGGTGAATGCGTTTTTCCTGAATACGGCTTTACAGGAAGAAATATCGCCATCCGTACGCACGGCGCTGATGAGGCGCAAGACGAAACTGACGTCTGTTTTACAGAAAGCGCAATCATGGCGGCAGATGCGGATTGTGCTGCCGATTGTGGCGATATTCGTCGCCATGTTTACAGCGGCAGCCGATGACGCTTTATCCGCCTATATCGAGGCGTATTATTCGTTGGCCCTCGTCTCCACCCTCACGCTGGCGCTCTTGTGTTTCTTGGTCAATGTCTGCCGAAGTATATTTTTCACATGGCTGCCGTCTCTCTACAAACTCTTCACGGCGACTTTTGTGTTTAAAAAAGCGGCGATTGTACGCGCTTTCGTATTGCCTGTCGTGATGACCGCGGTGTGCCTGACCCCGACCGGTTCGGTAATGTTCTTCCTGCTGACCGTACTCGCATGGATATATTCATGGTGTACCTTTTTCTCCTACATCAAAAGCGAACGGAGTATTGTCGGCGGTCTGACGGTCAATCTGTCCTTGATGTCCATGTTTCCGATAATCAATGTGCTAAACAAACATTTGGAGCAAACGGCGGGCAACTCGGTATTGCTTATCCTGACGGCTTTGATGATATTGTTGTGGTTCAACACCAATCTGTATCTACGGTCGTTCCATCCCCATCTGTCAAAAAAACAGGCGCAATTCCTGCTGGTACCTTGTTCGCCCAACGCATCCCTCCCTATCAGAGCAGTCGCTTCATTCGCCTCCGCACTGGTTTGGATGCTGACGCTGCCGCAGCGATGCGCCGACTATACCGAACGGGATGATATTTGGACGCCTTTGGGTTTCGGCGTACTGGCATGTATGCTGACGCTTATCCTGCCGCTTGGCGGCAATCGGATGCTGTGGTTTTACCCGACCGCATTCGCACTCGGCTGGCTGGTGCTTGTTTTGAAACAAAATGCCTACCGCAGCCTGATGCGGGCATAAGCTAAAGGTCGTCTGAAAAGTTTTCAGACGACCTCAACTATACCGTACAACGCTGTTTTCATTTTTCTGCAACAGATTCATTCCATAAGGAATCCGCATGACTTTACCTGTTTTAGCCGTGACTTCGGGCGAACCTGCCGGCATCGGCCCCGATATCTGCTTGGATTTGGCGTTTGCCGATTTGCCGTGCCGCTGCATCGTGCTGGGCGACAAAAATCTGCTGCAAAGCCGTGCCGAACAATTAGGCAAAACCATCACCCTGCAAGATTTCGACCCGCAGGGCGGCAAGCCCGAACGCGGCATATTGGAAGTGTTGCACATTCCTTTAGCCGCGCCCTGCCAAGCGGGCAAACTCAATCCCGCCAATGCCGCCTACGTCCTCAAACTGCTGGACGCTGCCTATCAAGGCATTTCAGACGACCTCTTCGACGGCATGGTTACTGCGCCGCTGCACAAAGGCGTCATCAACGACGGACACGCCAGCGATCATTTCTTCAGCGGCCACACCGAATACCTCGCCGAAAAAAGCCAAACCGAACAAGTCGTCATGATGCTCGCGGGCGGCGGATTACGGGTGGCGCTCGTCACTACCCACCTTCCGCTCAAAGATATCGCCGCCGCCATTACCCGCCCGCTGGTCGAATCCGTAACCCGCATCCTTCATGCCGACCTGCGCGACAAATTCGGCATCGCCCGCCCCCGCATCCTAGTGACCGGACTGAATCCGCACGCAGGCGAAAACGGCCATCTCGGCCATGAAGAAATCGACATCATCATCCCCGCGCTCAAGCAGCTGCAAAGCGAAGGCATAGACGCACGCGGCCCGTATCCCGCCGATACGGTATTCCAGCCCTTTTTACTCAAAGACGCCGATGCCGTTTTAGCGATGTATCACGACCAAGGGCTGCCCACGCTCAAATACGCGGGCTTCGGGCAAGGCGTCAACGTCACGCTCGGACTGCCCTTTATCCGCACCTCGGTCGATCACGGTACCGCCCTCGACCTTGCTGGAACGGGCAAAGCAGACTCAGGCAGCCTCATGACCGCCGTCGCTACCGCATTGGAAATGGCGCGCCATATCAACCTGCATTCCTGAAACCGGATTTCGTTTATCAAATAAGTTCTTGAAGTCCAAGGTCGTCTGAAAACCAGCAACGCCAGCCGAAACGATATGCGGCTTACCTGACAAACGAATCCACAAACTCGGCACAGTCCTCGCTGCTGCACCTTGTTTTTAAAGTCTTCAAGTGCGCAAACAACTGCTTTTTCTCCTCGTTGCTCAGCTTATGCCCTTTGTCATCACGGACTTGGTTGTACTTAGGCGTATTTTTGACATCAAAACCGCGGTTGATAAAGAAAACCGTTTCCTTACCAGCCGCGTTGCGCACGGTCAGCATCATGCTGCCACCGTCTGCCGCGATGGCGCATTTATCTTCAACGATGGCGGTGTAGTCGGTGTACATGGCTGATCTCGGTTTGGCTTGGCTGTACGCCGCTTGACTCAATAAAACGGCGACAGCGATCGCAATAAAATGTTTCAACATCATTTGCTCCTTTTGCGTTTCAGAGTGCGCAGCCTGCCTATGGTACGACCTCTTCCGATTTTCGGCCTCTATGCCGCATCCGACGATTCTTCCTTTACCGCGTCCAGCAGCGGTATCAGCAGCTCTTCCACCAATCTTTGGAACAACGCTCCTTCTACCGGCTCAATGTCTTCGTTGCCGAACACTAAGGCGACTTCGGTATAGTCTTTTTGCCCTTTGCTGACTTTATTGCCGTGATAGCTTTCCCTGGCTTTGTTCAGGGCATCTTCCCAGCTCTGTTTTTTGCCGTAGGCTTCGGCGGCGGCGAGGCTGGTTTTGGCAAAGAAAGGCAGCGGGCGCGTTTGTCCGAGGTTGAAGAACGTCAGCCATTTTTGCAGCATTTGTTGCGCGTGGCTGCCGGAGATTGTGGGATAAAGCGTTGTTTCTTCAGGCTGAACGATATGGGTTTGGCGGATTTCGGTGGTCTGAGATTCCACCGCGCAAAAGATTAAATGTTCGAGCAGGAGGGCGATGCGCTGCGGGGCATTGGGTTTGCGGTCGAGGTAGAACACTTGGCCGCATTGGTAAAGGTTGCCGAGGCTGCCTTGCAGGGTTTGCCCGTCGAACGGAATTTCGTAAGCGAAAGGCGGCAGTTTGGGACTTTGCAGCAATGCGCCGTCTATACGTTTGGCGGCGGCTTGGAAATTCTGCTGCCACAATTTACCCAGTTCACCGGCGGGCAACAGGCTTTCGGCGTCGAGGCGGACGGCGGTTTCTTGAAAGTCTTGGTTATGGCGGCGGGCGTCGAGGTAGGCGGCGGCGATTTTGTCGGCGCGTTGCGGTTCGAAAGGTTCGGCGGATTCCCATGCTTCGTCGCGGTAGGGTTCGCGCCAGCCCAAGGTTTGTTGCAGCCATGCTTTGACGGGATTTTTCCAGAAGCGGATGAAGTCGTCCTGCCAGACGGTCGGTGCGGGGCTGTTTTCTTCGAGGGCTTCACTGAAAAACGGACGCGCCTGTTCGCGCGGGCGGTTGAGGGCTTCAGCGTAGTCCTGCCGCGTGCTGAAGAGGTCGTCTGAAATTTTGTCTGCGATGAAATAGCGGTGTGAGAACGGTTGCAGGGGATGTTGTTCGACCCAGTGTTCCGCCAGCTCTTTGCTGCGCCGTCCGGTCATGGCGGCGATGGTGTCGATGAGTTCGCTGACAAGGGCAGACGGGGCGAGTTCGTCGTCGTTGCGGATGCTGCAGCCGACGTAGGAGAGATAAAGGATGTCGCGCGCGCTGATGATGGCTTCGAGGAAGAGGTAGCGGTCGTCGTCGCGGCGGGCGCGGTCGCCTTTTTGCGGATGTTTGGCAATCAGGTCGAACACGGCGGCTTTGGTGTTGCGCGGGAAATCGCCGTCGTTCAGCCCCAATAGACAGATGACTTTAAACGGCAGGCTCCTCATCGGCACCATGCTGCAAAAGGTGATGCCGCCGCGCAGGAATCCTGCCTGACTTTCGCTGCCCAAGAAGCGGCGGATGTGGCGGATGACGGTGTGTTGCGACAAAGTGCCACGAAAGCCTGCCAACGCGATTTCTTCCTGCCATTTTGCCAACGCCTGCTCAAACTGCTGCAAGGCGTATTGGTCGTCGGCATCGGGCAGAAACAATGACTGCACCAAATCGCGGCAGCGTTCCGTCCATTCCTCTGCTGCTGCGGGTTTACGCCACTCGGCGGCGAGGCGGGACAGCGTGCGGATGAAGGCGGCAAAGCGTCCGAACACATTGAGGCGGTTGACATCGCCGTGCCACGCGCTGACGTTTTGCCAAAGCGGGCTGCCGTCGTCGGGCAGCATCCAGCCCAACACGATGCGTTCCAACGCCTGCTGCCAAGTGAACAGATTGTCCGCCGCGCCGCGCATTGTTCCGTCCAAACCCCAATGCACGTTCAATTCGGCAATGGTGTCGTGCAGCAGCGGCAAATCGTCCGCCGTCAGCCCGAAACGGCGCAGCACCAAACCGCTTTCTAACAGCGGCAGCACTTTATCGACTTCAAACCGGCTTTCCAGCAAATCCAGCGTCTGCTCCAGCGCGTAAAGCAGCGGCTGGCGGCGGCTGAGTTTCACGTCCGACACCGAATACGGCAAAGCCTGCGCCCCGCCCTGCGCCTGCCCGAACACCGCTTCGATAAACGGGCTGTACGGTTCGATGTTCGGCGTCAAAACGGCAATATCGTGCGGTTGCCAGTCAGGATATTCGTGCAGAATCCGCAACAGCTTGTCTTTCAAAATCTGCAATTCGCGCAGAGGGCTGTGTGCCGAAACGATACGGACGGAGCCGTCGCCCAGCAAATCCGCGCGGCTGTGTTCAGACGGCATCCGCAGGTTTTGAATATCGTTTTGCAGGCAATGCAGCAGCGTGTCGTCTGAAACCTCTTCAAACACAGGCTGCTCCTCCAAGCCGATTTCCGTCAGAAAATCAAAAAAATCACGCCCCTGCTTGCCCAGCGATGCCAACAGCGGATGCCCCGTTTGCGACAAATCCGCATCGTCGCTGCCCTTAAAAAGCTGCGCCGCCTCAATCACATTGCCCCAATACTGGCCGCTCGGATTGAGCGCGAACACAAACACATCGCAATGTTCCGAAATTTTCTGCAAAAGCTGCAAATACATCGGCGCCATCGTCGAAATGCCGAATACGAAAAACCGCTCGGGCAGGTGCGCCTTATCCAAAGACGACAGCAGCTTTTCCCATAGCGCCACACGGTGCGGCGCGGATTGGTTGCCGTCGTCCAAATACCGCCAAAGCTGCGCCTGCCAGACCTCATCCTCGCCCAGCCCCAGAAGTTTGCCTTCCTGCCAGGCATCAATCCACTGCGGTCGGTACACCAGATACTGGTCGAAAATATCCGCCAACTGCCCCGCCAACTGATAATCCGCCGACTCGCCGCTGCCCAAATAGCTTTGCAAGACAGAACGGACGTTTTTAAACTCAGAGGCCGTCTGAAAACGCTCGCTGCGGAACAAATCCAAAAGCCGCCAGCGCATTACCTCCGGCGAAAACGGACTGAGCGCGGGAATATCGGGAATCAGCTTCTGCATCAACTGCCACGTCAAACCCGCCGGCAGGCTGAATTGCAAATTCGCCGCCACCCCAAGTTCGCGCGCCAGATACACACTCAAATAACGCCGCATCCCCTGGCTCTGCACCACAATCTGTTCCGCCGCCAAAGCAGACTCAAGCGGCCTGACCCTTTGGATTCCGGCAAACAGGGCGGCTAGCGATTCGAGGCGGTTGGACTGGTAGAGGTAGAACATGGCGATTAAAAGCAAAAGGTTAAGAACGCAAGACAGATTATAAAGTCCCTTGATTTCTCTGCAAGCGCAACCATATAGCCGTCAACCCATCATTCAGAAAAACAGAGGAATTTATGCCGCAAACCGACATCAACCATGCCGATATCCGCACGCGTTTCATCTTTGACGATATGCCTGTGCGCGGTCTGCACGTCCGCCTTGAAAACGTGTGGGAACACATCGCCGGACAAAAACACTACCCTGCCGCCATCCGCCGGGCATTAGGCGAACTCCTCGCTGCAGGTGCGCTTCTCTCCAGCAACCTTAAAAACGAAGGCACGCTCATTGTCCAAGTACAAGGACAAGGTCGTCTGAAAATGCTTGTGGTCGAAGCCACATCAGACAACACCGTTCGCGCTACCGCCCGCTGGGATGAAACCGCCGACATCCGTGATGACGAAAGCCTGACTGACCTTTTGGGCAGCAACAGCGTTTTCGTACTCACGCATCAACCCAAAGATGCCGAACCTTGGCAAGGCGTTGTCCCGCTTGAAGGCGACAATATCGCCCAAATGCTCATGAACTATATCAAACGTTCCGAGCAACTCGATACCCACATCGTTCTCGCCGCTTCAGATCATGTCAGCGGAGGATTGCTGGTACAACGTCTGCCCGAAGAAGAACTAGACACCGAATCATGGGAACTCATCAGCACACTGACCCAAACGCTGACACCGAAAGAGCTAACTGCCCTAGACGCACAACACGTTCTCTATCGGCTCTATCATGAAACCCCTCCCCGGGTTTTCGATCCCGAAAGTATCGAATTTGCCTGCACCTGCTCACACGGCAAAGTCAGCGATATGCTGCTTATGTTAGGCGGAGAAGAAGTTGGCGGTATTGTTGCAGAACAAGGCAGTATCCAAATCGATTGCGACTTTTGCCACACTAAATACGTATTTGACGAAACGGATGTCAACGCCCTATTTGGTGGAGACGTAGTCGGCATAGTGCGCCAGCAAGGCAGTCGTTTCCAATAACGAACCTTCTCACTGCGACACTAAGGCAGTATTGCAGCCCGCCACCTTTTCAGACGACC
>CAKARM010000035.1:0-12277 GCA_916720585.1 uncultured Neisseria sp. | reverse complement strand
AAAAACTGCACCTTGTGAGTTGGAGGGGATGTCCAACTTTTGGGGTGCAGTTCAACCTTTATACAGGGTTTTCAGACGACCTTTTTCTGTGTCTTTTTAACGGTCAATCCGCCGTGCAGATTTCTATGATTTCTTCGCCGTATTGCTCCAACCATTCCCCGCTCACGCCCTCTATTTTAGAAAGCGCCGTCAAGGTTTGCGGCCGGGCTTTGGCGATGGCGCGTAAAGTCTGTTTTTTGGCGACGGCATGCATCTCTCCGCCTTCATATCGGGCGGTATCGAGACACCATTGGAACAGGCGGCGGGCAAGCTGGCGTTCTGCCTGTTTCGGCTCGGAAAGCCCGTCTGCGTAGGGGTGGCAGATGTCGAGTATTGCCTGCCCGTATTGGGCAATTCTTTCGCTGCCGATGCCGTAGATACCGAGCAGGTCGGCTTCTTCGGCGGGCGTGAAGACGACAAGGTCGGTCAGGCTGATGTTGGAAAGGACTTTGCCCAAGGCGCATTGTTTGGCGACTGCCTGCTCGGCACGCCAAGTTTCCAGCTTTTGCTGTAATTGCTGTTCGCGCTCGGTTTGGGGGGTGAATAGGGGTTCTTCGTTGCCCGTTTGCCCGCTTTGGTTTTCGGCTGCATTCTTGCAGACATTGAGAATATCGATGCCGAATTTGTTAATTTTCGCCTCACCCAAACCGTAGATTTGGTGTAAATCTTCAAGCGTTTGCGGCATTTTTTCGACGATGTCGCGCAGGGTTTTGTCGCCGCAGACGACGTAAGCAGGGACTTCTTCGGCATGGGCGCGCTGCTGCCGCCAATGCCGCAATGCCTGCCATAGGCGTTCTTCGCGTTCGGTACGCAACCAGTTGTCTTTGGGCTTTTGAGTGGCAGCTTTTTCGCGGCGCAGCGGGCGCAGCATGACTTCGGTTTCGCCTTTAAGGACTTTTTTTGCGGCTTCGGTCAGTTGCAATGCCTGATATTGGGCGGTGTTGACGGTGAGGTAGCCGAGGCTGATGCACTGGCGGATGACGCTGCGCCATTCTTTGTCGGTTTGCGTGCTGCCGATGCCGAAGGTAGAGAGTTTGTCGTGGCCGTTGCGCTGTATCCAGTCGTCGCTTTTACCGCGCAGCAGGTTGGTGATATAGCCGGCGGCAAAGCGTTGTCCGGCGCGATACACGCAACTGAGAAGCTTTTGTACGAGGACGGTGCCGTTGAAGCGTACGGGCGGATGCAGGCAGTTGTCGCAATGGCCGCAAGGGGCGGATTCTTCGCCGAAATGTTTGAGCAGGAGGACGCGGCGGCAGGCGGCGGTTTCGCAGACGGAAAGCATGGCATCGAGCTTCTGCATTTCGATTTGTTTCTGCACTTCGTCGCTGTTGCCTTCGGCGATGCGTTCGCGCAGCAATACCCAGTCGTTCAGCCCGTAACACAGCCAACTCACGGCAGGCAGCCCGTCCCGCCCGGCACGGCCGGATTCTTGGTAGAAATGTTCGACGCTTTGGGGCATATCGAGATGAGCGACGAAGCGCACGTCCGGTTTGTCTATGCCCATACCGAAGGCAACGGTGGCGACGACGATAATGTTGTCTTCGCGGGTAAAACGGCGTTGGTTTGCTTCGCGCACTTCCATGCTCAAGCCGGCATGGTAGGGAATCGCGTCCAATCCGTTTTCACAGAGGAATTGGGCGATGTCTTCGACTTTTTTGCGGCTGAGGCAATAGACGATGCCGCTTTGCCCTTCCATTTCTTTGCGGATGAAGTCGAGAAGCTGCTTTTTGCCGTTGTTTTTTTCGATAACCTGATAATAGATATTCGGGCGGTCAAAGCTGGAGATGAATTCGGGCGCGTCTTCGAGATGGAGGAAATGTTTGATGTCGGCGCGGGTCGCCGCATCGGCGGTCGCGGTCAGGGCAATGCGCGGCACTTGCGGATAGCGTTCGGCAAGCAGCCCTAATTGCTGGTATTCGGGGCGGAAATCGTGCCCCCATTGGCTGACGCAATGCGCTTCGTCTATGGCGAAAAGGCTGATGGTTTGCTGATCGAGAAAACGCAGGAAACGGTCGGTAACGAGCCGCTCCGGTGCGACGTAGAGCAGTTTCAGACGACCTTGGGCGAGTTTGTCCGCCACTTCGCGGGCTTCTTCCACTGTTGTGCTGCTGTTGACCGCTGCCGCTTCTATGCCTGCGGCGTGCAGGCTCGCCACTTGGTCGTTCATCAGGGCAATCAGCGGCGAAACGACAATGGCGACGCCTTCGCGCATCAGTGCGGGAATTTGGTAACACAGCGACTTGCCCCCGCCCGTCGGCATCAATACCAACAGGTTTCCGCCGCCTGCCAATGTATTGACGACAGCCTCCTGCTTGCCGCGAAATTCGGGATAGCCGAATACTTCGTGCAAAATCTGTTGGGCGGAAGGCTGGGGCATGATGGTTCCGTAGGAAGGGAAAAGCGTTATTTTAGCGGTTTTAGACACTGCCTGCATGGGGGATATTTGAGTTGTCCACATGAGGTCGTCTGAAAACGGATTATGCTTGGTTGGGTATCGCAGATTGATTTTTGATTGAGACAAGATGGCGGAACTGCCGGCAATACGGGTGTAGGAAACTGGTTTACTCAATGCGTTACCGTTCTTTTTAATCTCAGGCGAAGCGGCGGCATACCGGTTTCAAGTCAATCGGCTAGAAAACCTGTTTTCAGACGACCTTTTCATTTTTTGGCGGTTTTAAGACTTTGCAAAGCCGATTTACTGCCCCGCCGTCTTCGCGCATAATACGGCAGTCTAATAATTTATCCTAAGCAACCAAAACTTATGAACATCAAACACTTTTCCCTTATTTCGACTTTATCGGCAGCCCTGCTTCTGAGCGCCTGTCAAACGACTACGACCACAAGCGGTGGCGTCAGCGGCAACTGGGACAACATCGGCACGATTTCCGACGGCAATATCAAGGTGGCGATTGATAAAAACAGCATCAAGAAAAACGGTACTTTGGTCACTTTCCGCGATAGAAAAACCGTATCGAAGATGAAAGAAGAACGCTTCGTCAACACGCCTACCTACAAAACCGCCATTGGCGACTGGGAAATCCATTGCACCAACAAAACCTACCGCCTGACCGCTTTGCAGCTTCTTGACGAACACGGCAAAGAAATTTCCAAACACAACTACACCGCGACAAATATCCGCCCGATGAGCGTGATGAACGGTACGATTACCGAAAAACAATTTGAAGCCGTATGCGGCAGCAAGCTCTAATACTCAACTTATCTACATACTTATCCACAAGATAGTTAAATCAAAAGGTCGTCTGAAAACCATGAATATGGGGATTCAGACGACCTTTTTGGTTTTTTTGGGAAAGTTATATTCAGGATTATCCACATTTTCTCAAATGAACGGTTTATCGGTTCAAACCACAATTCCTAATCATCCCACCCATCCGATTTCTAACGCAAACGGACACCTGTTTCCCCATCAATAATCTGACTCGGCGACCTTTGTTTGCCGATTAAACCGCCGACTACCCATACATTCCTTCCAAACTGCCTTCTCACTTCCCGCTCCGTCTTACACGCGCGTTTGCCTGCGCGGTTGCACGAAGTTGAGACCAAAGGCGTTTTCAAAGCCTGACACAAGCGGAGCGCACCTGCATGGGCAGGAACCCTGACCGCCAGTTTGCTGCGTCCTTTTCCGCGCAATGCGGGCAAAACGTCAGCAGCCGCAGGAAGCAGAAAGGTTTTGGGCGCAGGCCATTCGTTTCTGAGCATGGTTTGAATGTTTTCAGACGACCTCTGGAGTAGGGGCTGTAATTGCTCTAATTGGTTGCCAATGACAATCATGCCTTTATGTTGCGGTCTTTTTTTCAGATGAATCAGTCGGTTGAGCGCTTTAGGCAAGGTCGGGATACAGCCTATGCCGTAGCAGGACTCGGTAGGATAGGCGACCAAGCCGCCTTTTTTAAGATGGGATTGCAGCTTGCGAAGCGTCGAAGCTGAAAGGATTCTGGGGAATAGCATGATAGGGAAGGTCGTCTGAAACACAATTACGTTTTCAGACGACCTGTTTCTTTGATTAACGGTTGATGGCTTTATCGGCAATGTCTTTACGGTATTGCATGCCGTCGAAGCTGATTTTTTCCAATGCGCTATACGCCTTGGCTTTGGCTTGATCCACATCGTCGCCCAATCCTACGACGCACAATACGCGGCCGCCGTTGGTCAATACGTCGCCTTTCTCGTTTGCCGTTGTGCCTGCATGGAAAACTTTGCCGATTTGATTGGCAACATCCAGACCGGAAATAACATCGCCTTTTTTAGGCGTTTCGGGGTAATTTTGCGCCGCCAGCACCACGCCTACGGCAGTTTGCGGGTTCCATTCTGCAGTTACGCTATCGAGTTTGCCGTCTATTGCCACTTCGACCAAATCCGACAAGTCGCTGTTCAGACGACTCATAATCGGTTGAGTTTCGGGATCGCCAAAACGGCAGTTAAACTCAATCGTATAGGGTGCGCCGCTTTGATCAATCATCAAACCTGCGTACAGGAAGCCGGTAAACTCATGCCCTTCCGCTTTCATACCCGCCACGGTCGGCAAAATAATCTCGTTCATCGCGCGCTCGTACACGGCGGGCGTTACCACAGGTGCGGGACTGTACGCGCCCATGCCGCCCGTATTCGGGCCTTTGTCACCGTCTAAAAGACGCTTGTGATCTTGGCTGGTCGCCATAGGCAATACATGATTGCCATCAACCATGACGATAAAGCTCGCTTCTTCGCCTTGCAGGAAATCTTCAATCACAACGCGCGCGCCGGCATTGCCCATTTTGTTGCCCAGCAGCATATCGTCAATCGCAGCATGCGCTTCATCCAAAGTCATTGCCACAATCACGCCTTTACCTGCCGCCAAACCATCGGCTTTGATGACGATGGGCGCACCTTTCTGATTGACGTAATCGTGTGCAGCATCGGCGTTTTCAAAGGTTTGATATTGCGCGGTTGGAATGTTGTATTTCGCCATAAATGCTTTGGCGAAATCTTTAGAACTTTCCAACTGCGCCGCATATTGTGTCGGACCAAATATTTTCAGCCCTGCGGCACGGAAATCATCCACAATACCCGCCGCCAAAGGCGCTTCAGGGCCGACGACGGTAAAAGCAATATTTTCTTTACGGCAGAATTCAATCAAATCCTGATGCGCAGTCAAGGCGATATTTTGCAACTTGGGTTCAATCGCCGTACCGGCATTACCGGGCGCAACAAATACTGTTTTCACTTTAGGCGACTGCGCCAATTTCCAAGCCAGCGCGTGTTCGCGACCGCCATTACCGATAACCAGCAGTTTCATGCCATCTCCTTGACAAATATGTACTTTTAACGAAAACTCGATACAAGGGGACTTTTGTCCCATTTGAAGAAATTTTGGTGGAATCAAACAAAAGACCGCTTCATTCCACTCTGCAACCTATTTGACTTATCCACAAAATTAAAAAAGGACAAGCAACCATGCAAAAACGTATTGATGAAATCCAAAGAAAATACCGCGAATGGTGTCATCTACTACCGCAATTGGAAGAAGACATCCGGCGTTGGAAACATGCCGTCGCTTTGATTCGCGATATGGACAATTTTTATACCCACGAATATCAGGCATGCCATCAGGCCATTGAGGACGGGGCAGAACTGGATTTGAGTACAGAAGGCGAATACAGTATTATGAGTGAAGATGCGTTATGGAACGCGCTGGGCGAATTCCATCAATTAGCCTGGCTATATTTGCGCTCCAGCGTCGATGTCTTGGACAGATATACGCAAGAAGATTAATGAACGAAGAGGTCGTCTGAAATACCATCACAAAGCATTTCAGACGACCTTTTCATTCAAAAGGCTTTTCCGTATTTACTTCAATCTGCCGTGTATTCTTCCAAGCCGCAACACAGGCCTCATAATTTGCCAACGACAAACTTACCGTCAATCGGCAATCCAACTGTAAATCCTGTTGCAATATATCCGCTTGATATTGTTTGGCAATGCGTATCGCTTCATTCAAAAACGGATATTCACATTTCAGCCAAACGGTTTTTTCAATATTCTTTTCAACTACTTCCGCAACTGCCAACGCCTGAGCCGTTGCCTCTTTATACGCATGTATCAGGCCGGGAACACCTAATAAAGTACCGCCGAAATAGCGGACGACTACGACCAAAACATCGGTTACGCCCACCGAATCAATCTGCCCTAAAATCGGCCGACCCGCACTTCCTGACGGTTCTCCATCATCGTTGGCACGGAATTGCATACCATCTACGCCCAAACGATAGGCATAGCACCAATGCCGCGCCTTATGGTGTTCTTCCTTTAACGGATCGAGATATTTTTTCACATCAGCCAACGTCCGAATCGGATAGGCAAATGCAATAAAACGGCTGCCTTTATCTTTAAACTCAGCCTGTGTCGGGGAAGTAATGGTTTTATAAGTCGTAATCATGCTGAAATGTTTTCAGACGACCTCATTAACAACAAGGTCGTCTGAACGTTTCACGTGAAACATCAATTTTTCAATGCTTCTGTTAATTGCGGGACGATTTCAAATAAATCGCCAACCAATCCGTAATCGGCCACATTGAAAATCGGCGCATCAGCATCTTTGTTGATTGCGACAATGACTTTGCTGTCCTGCATACCGGCAACATGTTGAATCGCACCTGAAATACCGATCGCAAAATAGAGCTGAGGCGCAACCACTTTACCGGTTTGTCCGACTTGCACGTCATTTGGCGCATATTCGGCATCAACTGCTGCACGGGATGCACCAATTGCCGCACCTAAAACATCTGCCAACGGTGTCAGCACTTCATTGAATTTTTCCGCACTACCCAACGCACGGCCACCGGAGACAATGACTTTTGCCTGAGTCAGCTCAGGACGATCGGAATGGGAGAGCTGACGATTCACAAAACGGCTCAGGTTTTGAGCAGGGGTCGCTTCAACATTAACCGCCTCAGCATGACCACCTTGCGCTAGAGCTGCGTCAAAAGCTGTTGCACGGAAGGTCAGCACCAATTTCTCTGAATCGGCTTGCACGGTTTCAAATGCATTACCCGCATAAATCGGACGCACAAAAGTCGTGTTATCCACAATCTCGGTCAAATCAGAAATTTGCGGTACGTCTAATAAGGCCGCTACGCGAGGTAAAAGGTTTTTACCGAATGTGGTTGCCGTTGCAGCAACATAGCGGTAATCCGCCGCCAATTTGACAACCAACGGAGCCAGTTCTTCAGCCAAACCTTCGGCATAATGGGCAACATCTGCAACCAAAACTTTTTCCACACCCGCTACTTGTTTCGCGGACTCTACTACGGCAGATGCGCCGTTTCCGGCAACCAATAAATCGACTTTGCCCAGTTTGGCGGCAGCGGTAACAGCATGCAAAGTGGCAGGATTCAACTGTTTGTTGTCATGTTCAGCAATAATCAATACGCTCATTTCAGTCTCCTCAAATCACTTTGGCTTCGTTTTTCAATTTCTCAACCAATTCGGCGACGCTTGCCACTTTTACGCCTGCCTGACGCGCTTTAGACTCTGCGAATTTCACTGTTTTCAGACGAGGTGAAATATCAGCAACCAAATCGGCAGGCGCCAGTTTTTCCAAAGGTTTTTTCTTTGCCGCCATAATATTGGGGAGTTTGACGAAGCGCGGTTCGTTCAGACGCAAATCTGCGCTGATGACTGCAGGCAATTTCAATGCTATGGTTTCTTCGCCGCCATCGATTTCGCGCACAATCTGCACTTCGTCGCCTTCGATTTGTACTTTTGAAGCAAACGTACCTTGCGCCGCATTCAGTAAAGCTGCCAGCATTTGCGCCACTTGGTTGGCATCATCATCAATCGCTTGTTTGCCCAAAAAGAAAATTTGCGAATTTTCTTTGTCCGCAACGGCTTTCAGCAGCTTGGCAACTGCCAGCGGCTCCAATTTCGCATCGGTTTCAACATGAATTGCACGGTCGGCACCCATCGCCAAAGCGGTACGCAACGTTTCTTCGCATTTTTTCTCGCCCAAAGAAACCGCTACGATTTCGCTTACTTTTTCGGCTTCTTTCAGTCGAACGGCTTCTTCCACGGCGATTTCGTCAAACGGGTTCATCGACATTTTAACATTGCCGATATCTACATCCGACCCATCGGCTTTTACACGAACTTTAACGTTGTAATCCACTACGCGCTTTACTGCGACCAGTGCTTTCATTGAATTCTCCTAAAAAGAACGTTGCTTTCATTATCCAAATGAAACCAAACCATCTTCTCTATAAAATCAAATCCGTTTTTCTTGAAAACGAATTCATTCAGAAATCTTTCAGATAATGCTTGCCGATTATACCATTTTTAAAGCATTTACTCAGACTAGTAGATATATATTCTTATACTTAACAAACTGGAAAATATCAGGTGCTATATCAGTTTCAGACGACCTCTTAGCCTTTGTCTGCTGCGACACAATCCATCAGCGTTTGATAAACCAAATCTGCGCTAGGAATCTGTCCGATATTGCCCAAATTTTTTGCAATAGACGAAACCTGAACGCCTGTTTTAATCGGATCGGTATCGGTATAAATACCAACCACAGGTTTTTCCAAAGCATTTGCCAAATGTAGCAAACCAGTATCCACGCCGACAATTCCGACCGCGTGTTTCAGCAGATACGCCGCCTGCAATAAATTCATTTTGTCGCACACTATGGCAAACGGCAGTCCGTCTGCAATCTGCTCCGCTCGGGCTTTTTCAGCTTCATTTCCCCATGGAAGGTAAACGTTGCATTGTTGTTCTTCATTCAGCTTTTGCAACAACGCTCGCCAGTTTTCCACAGGCCATAACTTACTGTCTCGGCTGGTCGCGTGCAAAGCCGCATAATACGGCTGCTCTAAATTTTTCAGACGACCTGCTTCAGGAACAGTCAAACCGAATACCTGCGTTTCCGGCATCGCATACCCAAATACTTGGGCAAACAGCTCGCGGTTGCGCCAAACGGCATTTTTACCTTTGGGTACAGCGTACGTTTTCGCATACGCCAGCGCAGCCAATCCCTCGCGCACACTGTGTTTATCCAAACCGTAAATAGGGGATTTTGCCATTTTAGCGAAACACGTGCTCTTAATCAGACCTTGACTATCCAATACAAAATCAAATGCTTCCTGCCGCAAAGTCTGTTTCAGACGACCTATTTCCTGCCAAGTTTCAGCCTGAAAGAGATGTTTTCGCCATTGCCGCCATTTCATCACATGGATTTTTTTCACAAACGGATGCAGGCGCGCAATATCTGCAAATCCGGCTTCACACAACCAATGAAGTTCCACATCAGGGCATTGTCGCGCCAAATCTTCGATTGCGGGCAAAGTGTGAATTAAATCGCCCATACTGGACAAGCGGACAAGCAAAATTTTCATATTTTTGAAGGGTGTTTCACGTGAAACAATTATAAATTATTGATTATTAATATTTTTTTAATTTCTTCAGCGTTTTTTAAGATGATGGCACCGGCAGAGCTCATTTCCTGCCATGCCGTTTCGATGGTGTCCGGCGCAATGCCCCGACAAGCCGCTTCATTGACGATAACCTGCCAATTACCGCCTTTGATCAACTGCAAAACCGTTGTTTTCACACAATAATCCGTAGCCAAGCCGCCGACAATGACCGTATCCGTATTTTGACAACGCAGCCATTCAATCAACCCTGTGCTCAGTTTTTCCTCAATATCGTGAAAACACGCGCCGTAAGGATGCAACTCAGGATCAACGCCTTTCCAAACGCAATAATCGTATTCCTTGGCAGAAGGCAACCCGTCCAACAATTCATAGCCGCGTGTACCGACCATTGCATGAGCCACCCAAGTCAAATCCGCATCAGGCAACCCTGTCGGTTTCAACATATCAACAGGGTTATCCACAAGCCATTTCGCCGCCGCATGATGCGCATCTTTCGTCATCACACGCAAATCCGCCAAAGCGGCTTGGGCATTCAACTCTTCTACAATCAAATGCCCCTCGTTCACAGGCAGCTCGTCAGGACACAAAGGCGTAAAAGTTTTTTGTGCATCAACATCAATGGAAACAATCATCTCATCATTTCAACGCAATTAAAATGCCCTGTATTATAACAAATTACTGCCCAAAAGCGGTAAAACCGGCTGTGATAAGATAACGTTTTTCCAAAAAACTTGTCCACAATCCTCATGACTTACACCATCATCCCTATTGCCACCGCCCGCTCGCCCTACAAACAGAAATTCGGCGTCGCCCGCCAGCCCGGATTGGTTCCCGCCGCAGAAGTCTGTATTGAGCTGAATCCCGAATTTACCGCAGACAGCGTGCGCGGATTGGAACACTTCGATTATGTGTGGATAAGTTTTATTTTTCATGGCGTTTTGGATGAAGGCTGGGCACAAATGGTGCGCCCGCCACGGCTCGGCGGCAAACAAAAAATGGGCGTATTCGCCACGCGCAGCCCCCACCGCCCCAATCATCTCGGACTGTCACTCTTAAAACTCGAACGCATTGAAACCGGCAAACCCGTCCGCCTCTATTGCAGCGGCGCAGACCTGCTGGACGGCACGCCGATTGTCGACATCAAGCCCTACATCCCCTTTGTCGAATCCAAACCCACCGCATCATCCGGCTTCGTCAACGGCAAACCCGAAGAGCTTGAAGTCGTATGGCTGGAAAACATCGGCGCGGAAAATTTATCTGAAAACACCAAAAACCTAATCAGCCAAAGCATTGCCCAAGACCCGCGCCCCGCCTATCAGAATATTCCCGAACGGATTTACGTCATGAATATTGCGGATTATGAAGTCAGGTTTCAAATCGAGGAAAACCGCGCGACGGTTATTGGGATAAGCCTTGTTTAAATTTTGAATGTCCGCTCCCATTCAAAAAGGTCGTCTGAAAACCAAATTACACGGCGAAATATGGTTTTCAGACGACCTCTTCAAAAAATTGGCATAAAACTTGCATGAAATTCAACCGAGAAATTTACGTTTCACCCAAAATTTGATTAAACATCAAAAGAAACAACCAGTAACGCGATTTTACCCGTGCCAAACACACGCTTGCCTGAAGACGATATACCATTGCTCTCATTTATGTCCGTATGAAATTGTTACAAAGTGACAATAAATGTCATCAGAATGAAAACGGCGGCGCACGGATAACATCGAATCTTGACCATGCAACGGCGGCCTGATTGAAATTGCCGCAACAAAAAAGGATTAACCATGAAAACGTCCCGCATCGCCAAAACCGCCCTTTACCTCGCTGCCGCAGCCGTATTGTCCGCCTGCGCCGGCAAAAGCCACGTTAAAGCCGATGGAACGACGGACAACCCCGTCTTTCCAAAACCCTACTCCGTAACCTTCAACAAAAACCAAGGCACATTCCCTACAGCCGATGAACTCGAACAGATGAAACCGGGTCTGAGCAAAGACGACATCTACAAAATCCTCGGTCGTCCGCACTACGATGAAGGTATGTTCGGCGTGCGCGAATGGAACTACCTCTTCCACTTCCGCACTCCCGGCGTTCCCGCCAATCCCGATATCGGCTCCAACGTAGAAGGCATTACCACCTGCCAATACAAAGTCTTGTTCGACAAACACAAATACGCCCGCAGCTTCCATTGGAAAGCCGTCTTCCCGGAAGATGCCGTCTGCCCGCCCGTACAAGAAGTTGCCCCACAACCCGCGCCCGAACCTCAAATCATCATCCGTGAGGTTGCGCCTGAAACACCCCACCGCATCCGCAGATAATAGGAAACCATGTTTAAAAGAATCATCCTCAGCGTATCGCTGCTGGCAGGGCTGAACAGCTTTGCAGCAGCCGATGCCGCCAAAGAATACATGCAACGCAAAAAAGTCATCGTCAACACCGCCAAAGCCGAGCTGTGCTTTGCCGACGATGGCCAGTGCCACCCCGTACTCATCGGTAAAACCACGCCAAAAGGCAAATTTGACATGCAGTTGATGAAGACTTCCAAACCCGGCTACGGCGGCGAAGTCATCGGCTTCAAGCAGGAAAAAGACTTCCTCTTCGCCCTGCACCGCGTTTGGACGCTCAAACCTTCCGAACACCGCATGAAACGCATTGCCTCTGATGTTGTCTCTGACCGCATCATGACCAACGGCTGCATCAATGTAACTGACAAAGTGTACGACAAGCTGCGCAATTACTTCGTTTTGGAAGTGATTTGACGGGCTACTCCGCATAACAAGGATGCAGAAAGGTCGTCTGAAAACCCAAAT
>CAKARM010000034.1:0-12372 GCA_916720585.1 uncultured Neisseria sp. | reverse complement strand
TAAGGTGCTGAAGCACCAAGTGAATCGGTTCCGTACTATCTGTACTGTCTGCAGCCTCGTTGCCTTGTCCTGATTTAGTTAATCCACTATACATCCGCTCCCACCATTCCTCCACCGCCTATCGAACATGACTTTTCTAAAAGACATCACCTGGACAGAAATCTTCATTTTCGCCCACACCTGCGCCGCGCTCGGCTGCGTCTTGCGCGTGTTGTACAAACAAAAAAACATCGGCTCCACGTTTGCCTGGCTGATCATCCTCTTCCTTTTCCCCGTCTTCGGTACCATCGCCTACCTGCTTATCGGCGAGCCGCGGCTCGGCACGGCGCGGGCAAAGCGCACGGGCGAGATGAACCGCTTCTATCAAAGTTTCGCCGAAACCTACCTCTCCGACATCTACCTCGGCGTCGGCGAAAACGTCAAATCCCGTTATCACGGCATCAGCAAAGTCGCTGCGAGCGGAACGGGACTCGGCGCCACGCGCAACAACGCCATGACGCTGCTGTCCACCACCGATGAAATCATCGACACCATGCTTGCCGACATCCGCGCCGCCCGCCATTCCTGCATGCTCGCCTTCTACATCATCGAACCCGAAGGCAGGATAGAAGAACTGTTAAACGAACTCCTCGCCGCCGCCGACAGAGGTTTGGATTGCGCCATCCTCGCCGACGCCGTCGGCAGCAGCCGCTTTTTCGACAGCGGCTGGGTAGAAACCCTGCGCGAAGCCGGCATAGAAGTCCACGCCTCCTTGCCCGTCGGCGTCTGGCGCACCTTCTTTACCCGCACCGACCTGCGCAATCACCGCAAAATCCTCGTCATCGACAGCAAAATCGGCTACACCGGCAGCTTCAACCTCGTTGATCCCCGCTTCTTCAAAAAAGATTCCGGCGTCGGCGAATGGGTGGACGTCATGATGCGCTGCACCGGCCCACTGGTACTCGAACTCTCCGCCGTCTTCTTTGCCGACCTTGCCGTCGAAACCGACGAAAACCTCGAAAGCGTGCAGCAATATCTGACGCAGGCGCAAGAGCGCATTCCCGAAATCCTTCCCGAAAAAATGCAGCAGGGCGACATCGTCGCCCAAGTCATCCCCTCCGCGCCAGAACAGGGCAGCCACGTCATTTACGAAACCATCATCAGCGCGATTTACGCCGCCACTAAACAAATCACCATCACCACCCCCTATTTCGTCCCCGACGAACCCCTCCTGATGGCATTGACCATCGCCGCCAAACGCGGCGTCAAAGTTACCCTGATCCTGCCTGCCAAAGTCGATTCCTTCATGGTGCGCTACGCCTCCCGCGCCTACTACCCCATGCTGCTCGACGCAGGCGTCAAAATCGCCATGTTCGAAGGCGGGCTGCTGCACGCCAAAACCATGACCATAGACGAAGACTACGCCCTCTTCGGCACGGTCAACATGGACATGCGCAGCTTCTTCCTCAACCTCGAAATCAGCCTCGCCATCTACGACCGCGACATCACCAAACAAATTTGCAACCTCCAACGCGACTACCTCAAAAACAGCAGCTACATCACCGTCAAAGCATGGCAGCAACGCTCCAAATTCCGCGGGCTGATAGAAAATACCGTCCGCCTGATGAGTCCGCTGTTATAGGCAGGCTTACCGTTCGTACAAGACCAAAGGTCGTCTGAAAAGCTTGGGGCCCTTTTCAGACGACCTTTTTTTGTTTGGATGACAGTTGTCAGCCCAAAGACAGATAGATAATATAAACCGAATATTTTTCATCTCGCCCGCACCCCGTAAACCAATATTCCCGGACTTGGTGCTTGTAAAATTTGAGTCAAAAGGCAATCAACAATGAAAAAGACTTGGAACCAAATACTTGAATCAGCACAACCCGTGGTTGATTTTTTGTCATCAGACAGTTTCTTTTCCCGTCCTTATGACGGCGATCGTGAAAGATTTATCGTTACCGCCTCTCCGGAGGAAGCCAGATATCTGTTAGGTCGCAAATGGGATGATTGGGAGGAGATTATAGATACTCAGCAATTCTCGGGTCTGGAGGATTTCGATTGGCACTACATTATTGATCGTAAAGTAAGTAATACCAATTGCCTGGGGGCCCTAGATAAGAATTTTCATGGGGCAGATAAAAAGCTCACGATAGAGGGTGTAGTAAACTTTCTCGAAGAAACAATGCCTTATTATATGGAAATTTTATTGGATTGTTACGCCAATAATTATATGCCGGAAATTTGGAAAGATATTTTATATGTTTTCCAGCATAACGGTTTCCCTTGCGGCTGGAAAGGAGATTATCCGGAAGGGAAAATGATCGTTTTTTCTAATGAATATCCAACGAATAAAGGATGAGAGAATTATTTAGAACTTGGGTGATTAAAGCTTAATTCGGGGGCAGTTCCTTCGGCATCATTTCGTTTAATTAATTAGAAATATCAAAATGAATTTTAATAATTTTGAAGAGTTTGAATCTAAGTTAGATAACCTATATGATAATGAACAATACGACATAGCCGATAGAATCATGGAAAATCAGATAGATAATATTTGCAAACTATCTTCCTCTGAGGAAATTGATCAGTATCTATGGTTTTATGCTTCTGTCGCCGGAGATTGCGAATCTTTCGGTAGATTTCAAAAATTATGTAGACAATTAGTGTCTTTAAACAAGATAAAATCGAGTGATTTAGCCAAATATGAAGAAAAATGTCCTGTCAACAGGTGGTTTTAGTTAAGGATAGATTGGCTCAAAACCCAACATTTAAAAAGGTCGTCTGAAAAGCTTGAAATCCGTTTCAGACGACCTCTTAAAACAAACCCTGCTTACAAAGGAAATAACTGCATGAACCCCATCCGCCCCTTCTTAGACCATACTCCGCAAGTCCACGAGTCCTGCCTTATCGATGAAACTTCGGTCATCATCGGCGAAGTATCGCTTGCCGAAGACGTATCCGTCTGGCCGTATGCCGTTTTGCGCGGCGATGTGAACAGCATCAGCATCGGCGCGCGCAGTAATGTGCAGGACGGCAGCGTTTTGCACGTTTCGCACAAAAACGCGGAAAAACCTGAAGGCTCGCCCCTTGTCATCGGTGAAGACGTTACCGTCGGACACAAAGTCATGCTGCACGGCTGCCGTATCGGCGACCGTGTTTTAATCGGTATGGGAACAATTATTCTGGACGATACTGTCGTCGAAAGCGACGTGATGATAGGCGCAGGCAGCTTGGTGCCGCCGCGCAAACGTTTGGAAAGCGGCTATCTTTATGTCGGCTCGCCCGTCAAACAAGTCCGCCCGCTGACCGACAAAGAAAAAGAGTTTTTGAAATATTCGTCCGCGCATTATGTGCGGCTGGCAGGACAGCACAAGCAATCAAAATAAGCCCTCTGCACTACCCTATCGCTATAATTGGTGGGGCTTTGCTGCCTGCTCCTGATTTTCAGATGACCCGTCCCGATACCGACCATGAACCCCGAAACCCTGCAAGATTTCCTACATACCCACATCCCTGCGACCGCCCTGCTCGAGCTAAGCGTCTTGGAAACCACAGCGGATCAGACCGTACTTTTCGCACCCCACGCCCCCAACCGCAATCATAAAAATACCGCCTTCGGCGGCAGTATTGCATTGGCGGCAACCGTCGGCGGCTGGGCAACTGTCTATCTCCATTGCCCCGAATCGGATGGCAATATCGTCATTCAAGAAGGCACTACCCGCTATCTGCGCCCTGCACGAGGCGATCTGACCATCATCACGCGCAGTCCGCCGGCTGAAGAGTGGCAAAAACTCAAAACCATGTTTGAGCGCCATAAAAAAGGAAAAATCACCCTGCAAACCGAAATCTATTCGGAAAACGAATTGGCTGCCGTCTTTGACGGACGGTTTGTCGTATTGGGATAAGGTATCGGCTGTTTCATAGACAAAGGTCGTCTGAAATTTTCAGACGACCTTTGTCTATGAAGCGGATGTCTATTCACACCCAAAGCCAAGCCCAAACGCTGCGCCCTTCGCCTTGCAGCAACACCAGCGTTCGGCAGGCGGAGGCTGTGTTCATACATTCCAGCCCGATGCCGTGTGCGGCAAGTTCGGCGGCGATTTTCGGATGGAGGAACTGCTGCTTCTCCCCTGTGCCGATGATGATGACTTCGGGCAAATCATCTAAATCTGAGGTCGTCTGAAACAGGTCGGCGGCGGTCAGTTCGGACGGCGTTTGCACGTTCATTGCTTCGATTTTGCCGTTGCGCCAGATGATGGGCGCGGTGTAGGTTTTGCCGCCCGCTTCGATTGCGCCCGCCCGATAAGCGGTCAGGCTTAGGGTTTCATCGGTTTTGTTTTCTTCAATCAGCATTTTTCTTCCGTTTCCTTCTCGGCTTCATCCATCTATTGCAAACAGGCTTGCCGCCCTTTCACCGCGTTCCATAAAAAAGGTGCAAAATCAGGCAATTTCAGGTAGGATGGGCGACTTTAGCCTGCGCCTTCCGCCCTTGCAAAATCAGCATTATATCAATCTGCGGCGGCGGTGCGTTTCGGGCTTTCTGAATTTCTGTTTTTACTTTTTGATTTAAGAGAATCGGCTCACAAGGAGGCACAATGAAGCCAGTAAACATCGGTCTTTTAGGTTTAGGTACGGTCGGCGGCGGTACGGCTGCCGTGTTGCAGGACAATGCGGCGGAAATCAGCCGCCGTTTGGGACGCGAAGTGCGCATCAGTGCCGTATGCGACTTGAGCGAAGAAAAAGCCCGCCAAATCTGTCCGTCCGCAGCCTTTGTCAAAGACCCGTTCGAACTGGTCGCGCGTGAAGACGTCGATGTCGTCGTCGAATTGTTCGGCGGTACCGGCATCGCCAAAGATGCGGTATTGAAAGCCATTGAAAACGGCAAACACATCGTTACCGCCAACAAAAAACTGCTCGCCGAATACGGCAACGAAATCTTCCCGCTGGCGGAAGAAAAAAACGTCATGGTGCAATTTGAAGCGGCTGTGGCGGGCGGCATCCCGATTATCAAAGCCCTGCGCGAAGGCCTCGCCGCCAACCGCATCCGCAGCATCGCCGGCATCATCAACGGCACCAGCAACTTCATCCTCTCCGAAATGCGCGAAAAAGGCAGCGCGTTTGCCGACGTATTGAAAGAAGCGCAAGCATTGGGCTACGCCGAAGCCGACCCGACCTTCGACATCGAAGGCAACGATGCAGGCCATAAAATCACCATCATGAGCGCGCTGGCATTCGGTACGCCGATGAACTTCCCCGCCTGCTACCTCGAAGGCATCAGCAAACTCGACAGCCGTGACATCAAATACGCCGAAGAACTCGGCTACCGCATCAAACTTCTGGGCATTACCCGCAAAACCGACAAAGGCATCGAATTGCGCGTCCATCCGACCCTGATTCCCGAAAGCCGTCTCTTGGCAAACGTCAACGGCGTGATGAACGCCGTACGCGTCAACGCCGATATGGTCGGCGAAACCTTATATTACGGCGCGGGCGCAGGCGCATTGCCGACTGCTTCCGCCGTGGTTGCCGACATCATAGACATCGCACGCCTGATTGAAGCGAATACCGACCACCGCGTACCGCATCTGGCGTTCCAACCCGCACAAGTCCAAGCGCAAACCATCCTGCCTATGGACGAAATCACCAGCAGCTACTACCTGCGCGTCCAAGCCAAAGACGAACCGGGCACGCTGGGACAAATCGCCGCGCTTTTGGCAAAAGAAAACGTGTCCATCGAAGCCTTAATCCAAAAAGGCGTGATCGACCAAACCACCGCCGAAATCGTGATTCTGACCCACAGCACGGTCGAGAAAAACGTCAAGCGCGCCATCGCCGCCATTGAAGCATTAAGCTGCGTGGAAAAACCAATCACCATGATCCGCATGGAAAGCCTGCATGACTGAGCCGAAAAACGAAATGTCCGCCGAAGAGCAAGCCGCGGCGCGTAAAAAAGCGAAAGCCAAAATCCGCACCATCCGCATTTGGGCGTGGGTCATTTTGGCGCTGCTCGCCGCCACCGCCCTACTCTCCCAATGCGCCATGTCCAAACCGCAGGCAAAGCAGAACATCTTTGAGTCTTGCGTGAAAAACATCCCCTTTGCCGAAAAATGGCAAAACGATTTGAAAGAAAGGGGCTTGGATTCAAACAACAGCAAACTCGCCACCGATTACTGCACCTGTATGTGGGACAAGCCTTTGGACAAACTCTCCGAAGATCAAATCCGTTCATTGGGCAAACTCAGCCCGCAAGAGCAGCTCGACCTGCTCGGCGGCGCACAAGCGTTTGAAGATCGCGACAAGCAGTGTGTGGCAGGTTTGAAGGCGGAATAATCCGGTTTTAACATAGCAAAAAGGTCGTCTGAAAAAACTCCGTTTGTTTTTTTCAGACGACCTTTTTATTGATAAGGGATTCACTGCACATCAGGATGGAACAACAAAACTATGCTCGGACGATCGGTTTCTTCCCTTCCAACCATGCCTTCAGTTTTTCCTCATCCAAAAACCAATGGCAGATTTCTTCGTCACCATCCAATAACACGGGGACAAGCTCGTTATATTGTTCTTCTAAAACAGGGTCTTCATCGACATCGAAGATTTCCAACTCAAAACCGAATGCCTCTTGATACGGCTTGAGCTGTTCACGCATTTTGTGACAGAGACTGCAATATTCTCGAAACATCAGGGTCAGCTTCATAGCGGATGCTTTGCGGTGTGGTAAACGAAAAACGGATTGTAAGATAAAGGCTGCCGTCAATGCAAAGGTCATCTGAAACCTTGATTTCGGTTTCAGACGACCTTTGATAATGCTTTAGACAAGATTAGGATTGCACATTGATACCGGCGGTAACTGTCGTTTGCGCACTGTTGGCATTCAGGAAGGAAGCCGCCAACTCGCCGCAGCAGCCGCAGCAAGTGGCAACGCCCAATTGAGCCTGCAAATCGCTCATGGTACTCGCGCCTGCAGCGATGGTTTCTTTGATGTCGTGGTCGGTAATGGCGTTGCAAATGCAAACAAACATGATGTGCTCCGTGTTTTCTTTCGCTCAGTATTGATAGTGTGTTTTATTCTTAAACGTGAATATAAATAAAAACAGTTTGCATTGCAAGACCGGTTCGAACGGTTTTATTTGGTAATTTTCTATTGATTTTCCTTTTTCGATTGATTCAATAGATTGGAACCATATTCTAAAAACAACCAAGCCGCGCACGTCATAACATTTCACAACAAATAAAAAAATACAGGCTGCGCAACGGCAAGCCTGTACTTTTTATCTTTTCATTTTGCAATACCGCTATTTCCCTTTCACATCAATTACCCACACTTCCGACTGTGAACCCAAGCGCAGCGGAATCCCCCAGAAACCGTAGCCGGACGTAACAAAAAAGTGTCTTCCGCCGATTTCCTCATAGCCGTAGGCAAGGCGGTAGAGCGTGCGCACGATCAGGTTTGCCGGCGCGATTTGACCGTTGTGAACATGACCGGAAACTTGAACGTCAATAGGCAGCTTGGCGTGCGCCTCGACTTCGGTCGGGCGGTGATCCATCAGCAAAACGGGCTGATCGGTATTGTGATTTTCCAGCAACTGCGCGACAGACGGACGGTCGTGGTCCAAATCGTCGTTGCGGCCGACGAGCAGGAACGCGTCGTGTTGCAACACTTGGTTGCCGAGTACGGTAATGCCCGCCGCTTCGAGGTCATGGCGGATACGCGCGCTGTCGCCGAACATATCGTGATTGCCCAAAGTCGCGTAAACACCCAGCGGCGCTTTCAGACGACCCAGATGCGGCTGCATATTCTCTTTGCGGTAGGCATCGACGTTGTCGTCCATCAAATCGCCCGGCAACAGGATTAAATCGACTTTTTCGCGGTTCATGATGTCCACCAGCTTATCCAGTTGCCGCGCGCCGAACAAAATCCCTAAGTGCAGGTCGCTTGCCACGCCGATGCGCATCGGCTTGTCCATTTTCTTATCGATCACGACGGTCTGATGACGGACGACGGGCGTATAGGCGTTGTACATCCCAAAGCCGACCAAACCTAATACGAACAGCGGCGCGAACAACCGCAGGCTACGCGACAGCGACCGGCTTGCCACGAATTTGCGCAGCAGTAGAAACAGGATAAACGTCGCCAATGCCGCATACATCACAAACAGCAACAACACCATCCAAAACGCCATGATGCGGAACATAAAATGTCCCAATTCCAACAAAAGCCCTGCCAGCAGGCCGTTGGTTACGAAATACGACACCCCCATCAGCCAACGCCTGCCCGCCTTACTGACCACCGGCGCGAACAGCCATTGCAACGAACGCCCCAGCCCGAACGTAAAAAGCTGGAGCAATACAATCATAATCAAAAACATCGTGCCGAACATAAAGCGAACCTGTTGAAAATCAAAACACAAACGGCGGATTCTATCATATCCGCCCTTTCAGACGAGGTCGTCTGAAAACCTTAAGTGCTATAATATTGTCCGAAAAACTCAATAAACAGAAAAGGAAACACAATGCCCCGCCCGCAAACTGCCATCATCCCCGACCACGCCCAAGCCGGCATATTCATCGAAGCCGACATCCGTGACGGCCGCTACGACGACATCAAAACCGCCTGCCAAAGCTCGCTTGAAGCCTTGGAAAAACTCAAAACCCGCTTTCCCAAAGATATTTTAGGCATGACCATCGCCTTCGGCAGCGACGCATGGAAAGCGTTCGGACACGCAGAAGAAGGCAGCGAAATCAAGCCCTTCCCCGTCATGGGCAACGGTCTTGCCCCTGCGACCCAGCACGATATTTACATCCATATCCAAGCCTGCCGCCAAAACGCCGCCTTCGCACTCGCACAATCCGTCCTGTCCGCGTTCGGCGACAGCATCAGCATCGCCACCGAAGAACACGGCCTGCGCCTGTATGAAGACCGCGGACTGGACGGCTTTGTCGATGGAACTGAAAACCCGCAAGGCGATGAAAACGTCCGCAATGTCGCCATTATTCCCGAAGGCCGACCCGATGCCGGCGGCAGCTACGTCCTGCTGCAAAAATACCTGCACGACCTGAAAAAATGGGATGCCGTCCCTGTTGCCGAACAAGAAGCCAGCGTCGGCCGCAGCAAAGAAGCCAACGAAGAATTCAGCAAAGACGTTCGCCTGCCCGATTCGCATTTGGGCCGCGTCAACCTAAAAGAAAACGGCGTGGGTCTGAAAATCGTCCGCCGCAGCCTGCCCTTCGGCAAAATCAGCGGCGAACACGGCCTGATGTTTACCGCCTACTGCCACACCCTACACAACATCGAAGTACAGCTTTTACATATGTTCGGCGATGCCGACGGAAAAACCGACCTGCTGCTCAAGCATCTTTCCACCGCCGTGTCCGGCGCATATTACTACGCCCCTTCGGTCGAGCGTTTGCAGGATTTGTAAAACCGCGTTGCCGATGTGAAATATTGAAGCCCTAAGACAAAAGGTCGTCTGAAAACTTGAGATTCAGGTTTTCAGACGACCTTTTTCATGACGTTTATAGGAAATTCAATTATTATCCCCACCTAATTTCAAAACTAATAATAAAAAGGGAAACAGTTTTGCTGAAATATTATGGATTGCCGTTTTGGGCAGTCGGCGTCATTGCCTCGTTCGCTTTGCCGTCCGTACCGCATTGGGCTGTGTGGCTGGCGGCAGCATTGGTTTTGCTGGCGGCTTCGCGGCGGTTTGCGATGGCGGGAATGATGCTGTGCGTCCTGCTCGGCGCGGCTTACGGCGTGTTTCGGACGGAAGCGGCTTTGTCGGCGCAATGGCCGTTGAACGGGGCTTTAGAGTCGGTGTTGACGGTTGAAGTCGCGGATATGCCGCGCGGTGACGGGCGGCGGTTGCAGTTTGCGGCGAAGGCGTGGACGGAGGACGGGCGGCAGTTTGATTTATTGCTGTCGGATTATCAGAAACGCGATTGGGCGGTGGGCAGCCGCTGGAAGGTGTCGGCACGGCTCAAACCGGTTATCGGCGAAGTGAACCTGCGCGGGCTGAACCGCGAGGCTTGGGCGTTGGCAAACGGTTTGGATGGTGCGGGTACGCTGGGCAAAGGCAGGAGCTTGGTTCGCGAGGGCGGCGGTGTCGGCTTGGCGGTGTGGCGCGATGCGGTCAGCCGCCGTTGGCAGGCTGTCGGGGCGGACAGTCCGGATTTTTCGGACGGTATCGGTCTGATGCGGGCTTTAAGCATAGGCGAACAATCGGCGTTGAGGCCCGAACTGTGGCAGGCGTTCCGACCTTTGGGCTTGACGCACTTGGTCAGTATTTCGGGGCTGCACGTTACGATGGTGGCAGTTTTGGCGGGTTGGCTGGTCAAACTGATTTTCAGACGACTGCCTTGGATACCGGCAAAACCGCGCGTGTGGATTTTGGCGGGCGGCGCGGCAGGGGCTTTGTTTTATGCGCTGCTGGCAGGTTTTTCTGTGCCGACGCAGCGAAGCGTCTTGATGTTGGCAGCGTTTGCCTGGGCTTGGTGGCGCGGCAGTCTGTCTTCGGGCTGGACGGCGTGGTGGCAGGCTTTGGCGGTGGTGGTGTTGATTGATCCGTTGGCGGTTTTGGGCGTCGGCACTTGGCTGTCGTTCGGCTTGGTTGCCGCCTTGATTTGGGCTTCGGCAGGTCGTCTGAAAGAACGCGGCTGGCGTTTGGCTGTACGCGGACAATGGGCGGCGACGGTGTTGTCGGTGGTATTGTTGGGCTATATTTTTGCGTCGTTGCCCATCATCAGCCCTTTGGTCAATGCGGCGATGATTCCTTGGTTTTCTTGGGTACTGACGCCTTTGGCGCTACTGGGGTCGGTATTATCGTTTGCGCCTTTGCAATGGACGGCGGCAGGTTTGGCGGAATACACTTTGCGCGGCTTGGTTTGGCTGGCGGAGGTATCGCCTGAATTTGCCGTGGCGGCTGCACCTGTGCCTTTGTTGATTTTGGCTTTTGCTGCGGCTTTGCTGTGGCTGTTGCCGCGCGGACTGGGGCTGCGACCTTGGGCGTGTTTGGTGTTGGCTGGATTTGTGTTTTACCGCCCCGACCGTTTGGACGACGGCTTGGCGCGGATTACCGTGATGGATGTGGGACAGGGTTTGTCGGTATGGGTACAGACGCGCAACCGCAACCTGCTGTTTGACACGGGTACGGCGCAGGCGGCGCAAACGGGTATCGTGCCAAGCCTGAACGCCATGGGCGTGCGCCGTTTGGACACGCTGATTCTGTCGCATCACGACAGCGACCACGACGGCGGGTTGGACGCCGTTTCCGATATTGAAATCGGCGAAACGCTGGCGGGACAGCCTGAGTTTTATCCGAACGCAAAATTTTGCGCCGAAGCACAATGGCAATGGGACGGCGTGAATTTCGAGTTATTGAGGTCGTCTGAAAACCCGGTCGGCGAAGACAATGACCGAAGCTGCGTCTTGCGCGTCGTTTCCGACGGGCAGGCATTGCTGGTTACGGGCGATTTGGGCGTCAAAGGCGAAGCGGGGCTGGTAGAACGCTACGGCAGCTCGCTGTACAGCCAGGTTTTGATATTGGGACACCACGGCAGCAATACGGCTTCATCCGGCGGTTTCCTCAACACGGTCTCCCCCAAATACGCCGTCGCTTCCAGCGGCTACGCCAACGCTTACAAACACCCCACTCCCGCCGTCCAAAACCGCGTCCGCGCACACGGCGCGACTTTGTTGCGGACGGATTTGTCGGGTGCATTGGTATTTGAGCTGGGTGGCGATGAAGTGTTTAAAGGTCGTCTGAAAAAGGATAAGTTTTATTGGCAGAAAAAGCCGTTTGAATAAATGCGTTTGCTGTATGGAAGAATTGGCTTTTCAGACGACCCCAAAGCCTCTATGCCGCAAAAATATAGTTATCCTTGCTTTATGTGAATCCAGTTGTGGATATATCGGATTAACGTTTGATACTAAAAGGAAAAATAAGACTGCCCAAAAAACAGGCAGGGGCGAAATAGAGATTTCAGACGACCTTCATCACGCGATTGCGATCATCCGATCTTATTTGCCGTCGCCCAAATGGCGGCGGTAAAACCGGTCGATATCCGCTATCGCCTTTTCATCATTCGGCCTCAAATCAATTTTCAAATCGGCAAGCCGTATCAGCATCAGGTCTTCTTGTTCCGCCACCGCGCAGCTGACTTCCCCGCTGCTGCGCAGATGCGCGATGAGTTCGTCCAACTGCCGCAGGGCGTTTTCGTAGGCGGCGTTTTGTCTGTCTTCTGCCATATGGATTCCGTTTCTCATAGACAATAAAAAATGGCGGGGAATCAATCCCGCCATTATTCTACGGCATAAGCCGCACGTTTAATTAAGCAGCCTGAATGTTAGCAGCTTGTTTGCCTTTAGGGCCGGTGGTTACGTCGAAAGACACG
>CAKARM010000033.1:0-12521 GCA_916720585.1 uncultured Neisseria sp. | reverse complement strand
TTTGAGCTAAGGCGAGGCAACGCCGTACTGGTTTAAAGTTAATCCACTATAAAAATCGTTGGAACACATCAAACACAATATCGAATAAGCGTTTTCAGACGACCTTTTCGACCCCAAGCCCAAAGGTCGTCTGAAATCCGAAAGCAGCAGTACATAAAGAACACACCATGACACCACAAGTCCTGACCATATTAGGCAGTACCGGCAGCATAGGCGAAAGCACGCTGGACGTTGTTTCGCGCCATCCCGAAAAATTCCGCGTATTCGCGCTGGCGGGGCATAAGCAGGTTGAGAAACTGGCGGTTCAATGCCGGACGTTCCGACCCGAATATGCCGTCGTTGCCGATGCGGAACACGCCGCCCGGCTTGAAGCCCTGTTGAAACGCGACGGCGTGGCGACGCAGGTTTTACACGGCGCGCAGGCATTGGTTGACGTTGCGTCTGCCGATGAAGTCAGCGGTGTCATGTGCGCCATCGTCGGTGCGGCGGGTCTGCCTTCTGCGCTGGCGGCGGCGCAAAAAGGCAAAACCATTTATCTGGCGAACAAAGAGACGCTGGTGGTTTCCGGCGCGTTGTTTATGGAAACCGCCCGCGCAAACGGCGCGGCAGTGTTGCCCATCGACAGCGAACACAACGCCATTTTCCAAGTTTTGCCGCGCGATTACACAGGTCGTCTGAACGAACACGGCATCCGCTCGATTATCCTGACCGCTTCCGGCGGCCCGTTTCTGACGGCCGATTTAGGCACGTTCGACAGCATTACGCCCGCGCAAGCGGTCAAACACCCCAATTGGAGCATGGGGCGCAAAATCTCCGTCGATTCCGCCACCATGATGAACAAAGGTTTGGAGCTGATTGAAGCGCATTGGCTGTTCAACTGCCCGCCTGATAAACTCGAAGTCGTTATCCATCCGCAGTCCGTGATACACAGCATGGTACGCTACCGCGACGGCTCCGTGCTGGCGCAACTGGGCAATCCCGATATGCGTACGCCCATCGCTTATTGTTTGGGCTTGCCGGAACGCATCGATTCGGGTGTCGGCAACCTGGATTTCGACGCATTGTCTGCGTTGACCTTCCAAAAGCCCGACTTTGACCGCTTCCCCTGCCTGAAGCTCGCCTATGAAGCCATGAACGCGGGCGGAGCTGCGCCCTGCGTCTTGAACGCCGCCAACGAAGCCGCCGTCGCCGCCTTCTTAGACGGGCAGATTAAGTTTACCGACATTGCCAAAACCGTCGCCCACTGTCTTGCACAAGACTTTTCAGACGACCTCGGCAACATCGAAAACCTGCTGGCGCAAGACGCCGTTACCCGCAGGCAGGCGCAGGAATTTATCGCCGCATTGGGATAAACCGTGCCGCAACGATATAGTGGATTAACAAAAATCAGGACAAGGCGACGAAGCCGCAGACAGTACAGATAGTACGGAACCGATTCACTTGGTGCTTCAGCACCTTAGAGAATCGTTCTCTTTGAGCTAAGGCGAGGCAACGCCGTACTGGTTTAAAGTTAATCCACTATAAAAAATGACAGGTCGTCTGAAAACCCGCCCACCCGTCATGTGTGGCGGACAAAACGGCAGACTGACTTTATAATCGGCAAAATAACGCCAATAATATTTTCTACACATTGCGAATGCTTTCAGACGACCCCTGCCTTGATACGTCGTCTGAAACATCGACAACGTCAACCCATACCCAACCAGAGAGATTCTTTTGCAAACCCTTCTAGCTTTTATTTTCGCTATCCTGATTTTGGTCAGCCTGCACGAGTTCGGACACTACATCGTCGCCAGATTGTGCGGCGTCAAAGTCGTACGCTTTTCCGTCGGCTTCGGCAAACCGTTTTTCAGCAGAAAGCGCGGCGATACCGAATGGTGTTTGGCGCCCATCCCATTGGGCGGCTATGTCAAAATGGTCGATACGCGCGAGGGGGAAGTGGCACCGTCCAACCTGCCTTACGCTTTCGACAAGCAGCATCCCGCCAAACGCATCGCCATCGTCGCCGCAGGCCCGCTGACCAATCTCGCGCTGGCGGTTCTGCTTTACGGCTTGAGTTTTTCCTTCGGCGTTACCGAAATCCGCCCTTACGTCGGCATGGTCGAGCAAAATACCATTGCCTCAAAAGCAGGTTTTCAGCCCGGAGACAAAATTATTTCGGTTAACGGCGTTAACGTCGGCGAGTGGGAAAAAGCCCAGCAAGAAATCGTGTTGAACATCGAGTCAGGCAAGGTAAATGTTGCCGTTCAGACGACCTCAGGGCAAAAAACCATGCGGATTATCGATGCCGCCGGCACGCCCGAAGCAGGTAAAATTGCGAAAAACCAAGGCTATATCGGGTTGTCGCCTTTTAAAATCACCACCCGTGTCGGCAAAATGGAAGAAAACAGCCCGGCTGAAAAAGCCGGTTTGAAAAAAGGCGACAAGCTGATCAGTGCCGATGGACAAGACATCGAGTCTTGGCAGCAATGGGTGGAAATCGTAAGCCAAAGCCCGGGCAAGAAAATCGAATTGAGCTACGAGCGCAATGGCCAAACTTTTCAGACGACCATCCGCCCCGACAGTATCCAGCAACCCGACAGAACGCTGGTCGGCAGGGTAGGCTTCGGTCCTCAGGGCGACGAAGCGTGGGTAAAAGAAATCAAGCGCGAATATAAGCCGTCTGTCGCAGAAGCATTTGCGATGGGCTGGGACAAAACCGTCAACAACGCATGGATGACGGTAAAATTCTTCGGAAAACTGATTACGGGCAATGCCTCCCTGAACCATATTTCAGGTCCGCTGACCATTGCCGACGTCGCCGGAAAAACGGCACAGCTGGGATTTCAAAGCTATTTGGAATTCCTCGCGTTGGTCAGCATTAGTTTAGGCGTGTTGAACTTGTTGCCCATCCCCGTATTGGACGGCGGGCATTTGGTGTTCTACACTGCCGAATGGATACGCGGAAAGCCCTTGAGCGAGCGCATACAGGCAATCGGCCTGCGCCTCGGACTGGCTGCCATGCTGTTCATGATGGCACTGGCTTTCTTTAATGACATCAACCGTTTGTTTGGATAATTTTATGAAATTGAAACAGATTGCTTCTGCTTTGATGGTATTGGGCATGTCGCCTTTGGCGTTTGCCGACTTCACCATTCAAGACATCCGCGTCGAAGGTTTGCAGCGCACCGAACCGAGTACGGTCTTCAACTACCTGCCCGTCAAAGTCGGCGACCAATTCAGCGACGCACGCAGCGAAGAAATCATCAAAAGTCTGTATGCGACCGGTTTTTTTGACGATGTCCGCGTAGAGACCATGGGCAATCAGGTCTTGCTGACCGTTATCGAACGCCCGACCATCAGCACGCTGAACATCACCGGCGCGAAAATGCTGCAAAACGATGTAATCAAGAAAAACCTTGAATCTTTCGGTTTGGCGCAATCCCAATACTTCAATCCGGCCACGCTGAGCCAGTCTGTCGCCAGCCTGAAGGAAGAATACAAAAGCCGCGGCAAGCAGTCGGTCCAAATCACGCCGACCGTCACCAAACTCGCGCGTAACCGCGTTTCCATCGACATCGCCATCGATGAGGGTAAAACCACCAAGATTACCGACATCGAATTTGAAGGCAACAAAGTCTATTCCGACCGCAAGCTCATGAAACAAATGTCTTTGAGCGAAGGCGGCATGTGGACTTGGCTGACCAAGAGCAACCAGTTTAACGAGCAGAAATTCTCGCAAGACATGGAGCGCGTCAGCGAGTTCTACCAAAACAACGGCTATTTCAATTTCCGCATTCTGGATACCGACATCCAGACCAACGAAGACAAAACCAAGCAAACCATCAAAATCACGGTTGACGAGGGCGAACGCTTCCGTTGGGGCGACGTGCGCATAGAAGGCGATACCCGCGAAGTGCCGAAAGAAGAGCTGCAAAAACTGCTGACCATGAAAAAGGGTAAATGGTACGAACGCGCCCAAATGGTCAAATCGCTCGAAGCCATTCAAAACCGCATGGGTACGGCAGGCTACGCGTTCAGCGAAGTCAACGTTCAGCCTATTCCCAATGCCGAGACCCAAACTGTCGATTTCGTCCTGAACGTCGAACCCGGCCGCAAAATCTATGTGAACGAAATCAACATCACCGGCAACAACAAAACCCGTGACGAAGTCGTGCGCCGCGAATTGCGTCAGATGGAATCCGCGCCTTACGACACTTCCAAGCTGCAACGTTCCAAAGAGCGCGTCGAGTTGCTGGGCTACTTCGACAACGTACAATTCGATGCCGTGCCGGTTGCCAATACGCCCGACCAAGTTGATTTGAACATGAGCGTGAACGAGCGTTCTACCGGCTCTTTAGATATGAGCGCGGGCTGGGTTCAGGATACCGGCTTGGTCATGTCTGTGGGCGTTTCCCAAGACAACCTGTTCGGTACGGGCAAATCCGTTTCCCTGCGCGCTTCACGAAGCAAAACCACGCTTAACGGCTCGCTGTCGTTTACTGATCCGTATTTCACACCCGACGGCGTGAGCCTCGGTTACGATATTTACGGCAAGTCTTACGACCCGCGTAAAGCCTCTTCCAGCGCGAAACAATATAAAACCACCACCGCGGGCGGCGGCGTGCGCATGGGTATCCCCGTGACCGAATACGACCGCGTCAATTTAGGTCTAGCGGCGGAACACCTGACCGTGAATACCTACAAAGGCGCGCCTAAACGTTATGCCGACTTTATCAACCAATACGGTAAAGGCACGGACGGCGTGGGCAGCTTCAAAGGCTGGCTGTACAAAGGTACGATCGGCTGGGGACGCAATAAAACCGACAGCGCATTGTGGCCGACCCGCGGTTACATGACCGGCATCAACGGCGAAATCGCCCTGCCGGGCAGCGACCTGCAATACTACACGCTGACCCACAACCAAACTTGGTTCTTCCCGCTGACCAAAGACTTCACCCTGATGCTCGGCGGCGAAGTCGGTGTCGGCAACGGCTACGGCAAAACCAAAACCATGCCGTTCTTTGAAAACTTCTACGGCGGCGGCTTAGGCTCCGTGCGAGGTTACGAGAGCGGTACGTTGGGTCCGAAAGTCTATGACGAATACGGCGAGAAAATCAGCTACGGCGGCAACAAAAAAGCCAACGTTTCCGCCGAGTTGCTGTTCCCGATGCCTGGCATCAAAGATTCCCGCTCCGTCCGTCTGAGCCTGTTTGCAGACGCGGGCAGCGTATGGGATGGCAAAACGTATAACGACAGCAGCAGCAATACCTACTACACCAATAATGCCGTTCAAAATCCATACGGCTTAGGCAAGACCCACAAATCGACCTTCAAGGAAGAGTTGCGCTACTCCGCCGGTGCGGCAGTAACCTGGCTCTCGCCGCTGGGTCCGATGAAGTTCAGCTACGCCTACCCGCTGAAGAAAAAAGACAGCGACGAAATCCAACGCTTCCAGTTCCAATTGGGTACAACATTCTGACGTAGGCAGAAAAAGGTCGTCTGAAAACCGAAATCCCTATGTAGATAAACGTTTTCAGACGACCTGAAGGAAAAGGGGCAGGGCGTTCTGCCTCTTTTTAAAAGCAAACCGCCATCCGCTTATCTGCGGTGGCACGAATCAAGGAAATCCAGATGAACATCATTGCCAACGCCTTCCGCCTCGGCGGCGCGGCTTTATTGGGCTTCGGGTTGATGAACCAAGCTGTGGCGGCGGAAGCCGTACAGAAAATCGGCTTTATCAATACCGAGCGCGTTTATCTTGAGTCCAAGCAGGCACAACGCATTCAGACGACCTTGGAAAAAGAATTCCGCAGCCGTCAGGACGCTTTGCAGAAATTGCAGCAAGAAGGTGAGAAGCTCGAAAAATACCTGTCCGAAGGCAAATTGCAGGGTAAAGAGCGTGAAGCTGCGGCAAAACGCTGGGGCGAGCTGGTTCAGCAGTTCCGCAAGAAACAGGCGGAGCTGGCAGAAGACTACAACCTGCGCCGCAACGAAGAATTTGCCGCCCTCCAGCAAAACGCCAACCGCATTATCGTCGATCTTGCCAAACGCGAAGGCTACGATGTCATTTTGCAGGACGTGATTTACGTCAACGCGCGTTACGACATTACCGACAGCGTGATTAAAGCCCTGAATACACGTTAATCGGAAGGCTGAACGAGATACAGCAAACCTGTTTTCAGACGACCTCTTTCACTCGAAGGGTCGTCTGAAAATCCAATAAACGATATAATTACCTGTCTTATCACTCCTGCCGGCATACGTTTTAGGCAAACCGTTCTGTCCGACTGCTCCCGCCGTCCTTTTTCAGACGACCTCATCCCAAAGCTTACGAAACATCATGACTTCAAAAACCTACACCCTGTCCCAAATCACAGCGCAGCTTGGCGGCGAATGGCGCGGCAAGGACATTTCCGTCGCCGCCGTGCGCCCGCTCGCAGACGCGCAGGCGGAACACATCAGCTTCCTCGCCAATCCGAAATACAAAGCCGAAGTCCACGACAGCAGCGCGGGTGCGGTCATCGTTTCCGCCAAAGCAGTAAACGAATTTGAAGGGCGAAACCTGATTGTCGCCGATGATCCCTATCTCTATTTCGCCAAAGTTGCCCGCCTGTTTTCGCCCATCGTCAAAGCGCGCGGCGGCATCCATCCGACCGCCGTCGTCGAGGAAAGTGCGACCGTTCCTGCAAGCTGCGAAATCGGCGCAAACGCCTACATCGGCGCGAACACCGTACTCGGTGAAGGCTGCCGCATCTTGGCAAACGCCGTTGTCCAACACGATTGCAAACTGGGCGACGAAGTCGTCCTGCATCCCAACGCCGTCGTTTATTACGGCTGCACACTGGGCAACCGCGTCGAAATCCACAGCGGCGCAGTCATCGGCGCGGACGGATTCGGACTCGCCTTCGCCGGCGATTCATGGTTTAAAATCCCGCAAACCGGCGCGGTAACGCTGGGTGACGACGTAGAAATCGGTTCGAACACCAACATCGACCGCGGCGCGATGAGCGACACCACCGTCGGCAACGGCACCAAAATCGACAACCAAGTCCAAATCGGACACAACTGCAAAATCGGTTCGCATACCGTCATCGCCGCCAAAACCGGCATCTCAGGCAGCGTTACCATCGGCAGCTACTGCATCATCGGCGGCGGCGTCGGTACGGTCGGACACATCGAAATCGCTGACAAAACCACCATCGGCGGCGGCACGTCCGTGACCCACAGCATTACCGAAAGCGGCAAACACCTCGCCGGCATCTTCCCGATGTCCACCCATAAAGAATGGGCGCGCAACGCCGTTTACATCCACCGCCTGAGCGAAATGAACAAACGCCTCAAAACATTGGAAAACCGTCTGAGCGACAGCGAAAAAGACGAATAATCCCACAATCGGTTTACATGGTGGATGCGCTTTAAATCCCGACAAAGCGGCAAAGCCAGCCGTTTTAAAGCCCCCGCGATGAAACCGCCCAGCCAACCCCGAAATACCAAGGAATACGACGAACATGGACGTACAACTCCCCATCGAAGCCAAAGACATCCAAAAACTCATTCCCCACCGCTACCCGTTTTTGCAACTCGACCGCATCACCGCCTTCGAGTCCATGAAAACCCTGACCGCGATTAAAAACGTCACCATGAACGAGCCGCAGTTCCAAGGCCATTTCCCCGACCTGCCCGTCATGCCCGGCGTACTCATCATCGAAGCCATGGCGCAAGCCTGCGGCACACTCGCCATCCTCAGCGAAGGCGGCCGCAAAGAAAACGAATTCTTCTTCTTCGCCGGCATAGACGAAGCCCGCTTCAAACGCCAAGTCATCCCCGGCGACCAGCTTGTTTTCGAAGTCGAGCTGCTGACCAACAAACGCGGCATCGGCAAATTCAGCGCCGTCGCCAAAGTGGACGGACAAGTCGCCGTCGAAGCCATCATCATGTGTGCCAAACGCGTGGTTTGAGTGTTCAGAAAAAGGTCGTCTGAAAGTTTTCAGACGACCTGTTGCCGTCGCGCATCTTCGCGGCAACACGACAGGAAAGGAAAAACATGACCCTCATCCACCCGACCGCCGTCATTGACCCCAAAGCCGAACTCGACTCCAGCGTCAAAGTCGGCGCGTACACCGTTATCGGCCCAAACGTCCAAATCGGCGCGAACACCGAAATCGGCCCGCATACCGTCATCAACGGCCACACCACCATCGGCGAAAACAACCGCATTTTCCAATTTGCCAGCCTCGGCGAAATTCCGCAGGACAAAAAATACCGCGACGAGCCGACCAAGCTGATTATCGGCAACGGCAACACCATCCGCGAATTCACCACCTTCAACCTCGGCACGGTAACCGGGATCGGTGAAACCCGCGTCGGCGACGACAACTGGATTATGGCGTACTGCCATCTCGCGCACGACTGCGTCATCGGCAACCACACCATCTTCGCCAACAACGCCTCCCTCGCCGGACACGTTACCATCGGCGACTACGTCGTCTTGGGCGGCTACACGTTGGTGTTCCAGTTCTGCCAAATCGGCGACTACGCCATGACCGCCTTCGCCGCAGGCGTACACAAAGACGTACCGCCTTACTTCATGGCGGCAGGCTACCGCGCCGAACCCGCAGGCATCAACAGCGAAGGCATGCGCCGCAACGGCTTCACCGCCGAGCAAATCGCTGCCGTCAAAGATGTGTATAAAACCATCTACCACCGCGGCATCCCGTTTGAAGAAGCCAAAGCCGACATCCTCCGCCGTGCCGAAACGCAGGCAGAGCTGGCGGTGTTTAAAGACTTCTTCGCCCAATCCACGCGCGGGATTATCCGCTGATTGGGAGAAACCGTACCGACAGGCCGGATTAAGGGCTGAAAGCCGTAGCGGCGAAAAGGTTTGAATAGAAACTGGGTGCTGTCCGCAAACCGTTTCAGACGACGTTGTTGCACCGTCAGCCTTGTCCTTTTCCTGTTTGGCGCGGGAATGACTGTCGTCCAAACATTTGTCTTCAGTCCAATAGAAAAGGTCGTCTGAAAACCGGGTAAACCAAGTTTCAGACGACCTTTTGATTTTATGGCACGATGTTCGTCATGCGGATTTTAGGGGAATGGGGCGGCATCTTCTGCGTGGGCAATGCCCGCCGTTCCGCCTGCTTAGTGGACGTGGCTGCTTTCTACGCCGCCTTTGATTTCGCCATAGACTTGAGCAGAACTGCCTTGTCCGGATTGGGAGGCGCAGGCGTTGAGGAGCAGGAGGGCGGTGGTGAGGAAGAGGAATTTTTTCATGCTGGTTTCCTTTGGTTGGATGGGAGGGGAGGTCGTCTGAAACTCAATAAAAGGGTTTCAGACGACCTTTTTTACCAATGCGACGCCATATTGTCGCGGTGGATAAGTTCGTCTTCGTGGGCGTAGCCTAATTTTTCGGCGATGCGCTCGGACGGGGTTTGCAGGATTTTGGCGGTTTCGCCGCTGCTGTAATTGGTGAGGCCGCGGGCGATTTCTTTGCCGTCGGTATCGAGGATGGCAACGAGTTCGCCGCGGTGGAAATGTCCGTCCGCGCGGATACAGCCGACGGGCAGCAGGCTGGCGTGTTGTTCGGTCAGGGCTTTTACCGCGCCGCTGTCGACGGTCAGGCTGCCGGCGGTTTGGACGTGTCCGAGCAGCCATTGTTTGCGGGCGGCGACGCGGCTGTGCGCGCTGGTAAAGAGCGTGCCTATACTTTCGCCTTGTTTGAGGCGGACGAGGACGTCGGGTTCGCCGCCCCATGCGACGACGGTGGCGGCTCCGCTGAGTGCGGCGCGTTTGGCGGCGGTGATTTTGGTGTACATGCCGCCTGTACCGACGCTGCTGCCCGCGCCGCCCGCCATGCTTTCGAGGTCGGGATGGTCGGCTGCTATGGTCGGAATCAGTTTGGCTTGCGGATTTTTGCGCGGGTCGCTGTCGTACAGGCCTTTTTGGTCGGTCAGAAGGACGAGGGCGTCGGCTTCGATGAGGTTGGTGACGAGCGCGCCGAGGGTGTCGTTGTCGCCGAGTTTGATTTCGTCGGTAGTCACGGTGTCGTTTTCGTTGATGACGGGGACGATGCCTTTGGACAGCAGGGTTTGCAGGGTGCTGCGGGCGTTGAGGTAGCGGGTGCGGTTGCTCAGGTCGTCGTGGGTGAGCAGGATTTGGGCGGTGCGGATGCCGTGCGGTGCGAACGCGGCTTCGTAGGCTTGGGCGATGCCGGTTTGTCCGACGGCGGCGGCGGCTTGCAGTTCGTTGATGGCGGTGGGGCGTTTGCTCCAACCCAGACGCTTGATGCCTTCGGCGATGGCGCCGCTGGAAACGAGGACGGTTTGCACGCCTTGTTTGCCCAGTTCGGCGATTTGCGCCGCCCAGCGGTCGAGTGCGGCTTGGTCTATGCCTTTGCCGCCTGCGGTAACGAGGCTGGAGCCGACTTTGACGACGAGGGTGCGGATGTTGGAAAGGTTTTGTTGGGTCATGGTTGTCCTCGAAAGGGGGCGTTCGGTGGATAAAAAGGCCGTCTGAAAACGGGTTTCAGACGACCTTTATTATACGGCTGTCAATACGCGATATACACTGCCCATGTGAGCATGGCGAGAATCAGCCCTGTAAACACGGCAATCAGCGGCCAGACGAATCTGACCCACTGCGTCCACGTTACTTCGGCGGCGGAGAGGAAAATCAGCAGCGCGGCGGAAGTCGGGACGAACATATTGCTCAGGCCGTTGCCCATCAGGAAGGCGAAAATCGTCGTCTGCGGCTGCAAGCCCGACAGTTCGCCCAAGGGGCCGAGTATCGGCATACTGACGGCGACTTTGCCGACCGCCGAGGGGATGACGATGTCCAGCAGGACTTCCGAACCGAAGATGCCGTAGGCGGAAACGTAGGGGCCGTGGGTGCCGAGTGCTTCGACCAGATAATAGATGACGGTATCCAGTATTTTGCCTTTTGCCAGTATCAGCTCGACGGCGGTCGCCAGCCCGATAAGCAACGCGGCGATGACCATTTTGCGCACGCCGGAGACGAAAGCGTCGGCGGCGGTGTTGGCACCCAGCCCGCTGATTGCGCCGATAACCAAGGCAAGGAAGAGGTAATAGCCGGAAAGCTGCACCGCTTTCCAGTGCAGGCTGTGCGAGGCGTAAATCAGGAAACCGACACCGACCGCCAGCGTCAGCAGCATCAGCACTTGGCGCGTACTCAGGCGGCCTGCCGCGTCAACGCTTTGCGCCGCGCAAACCATGCCGTTGCGGCGGATGCGCCAAAAAACAAACAGCGTCGCCACCGACAGCATGACGACGTAGGTAACGACGCGCAGCCACATACCGCTAAACAGCGGCACGCCCAGCATGGGTTGGGCGATGGTGAGGATATAGGGGTTGGTAATCGAAGCCATATGCCCGACCATGTTCCCCAGCGCGACCACCGACAGGCCGATGATGTTGGGCAGCCCCATGCGGTTGGCCAGCGCGACCATAATCGGAATCATCAGCAGATACTCTTTGGAGAAACCGAGAAACGTGGTTCCCGCCGAAAAAATCAGCATCAGCACGGGCACCAGGATATAGATATTGTTGCGCGTCAGTGCCAGCACCCGCTCCAAACCCGCCTGCACCGCGCCGCTTTTGTTCAAAATGCCGAACATGCCGCCGACAAACAACACCATAATCACCAACGCCGCCTGCTTGGCGATGCCCTCGGGGACGGCGGTGAAAAAATCGAACAGGCCGACCGGCGCGGCCTTGTCCGCCGCTTCCAACGCCGCCTGCGCCTTCTCGCCGCCCGAGGTCAGGATGCCGTGGGCGGAAACCTCTTTTTCCAACACGCGGTACGTGCTGGGAACGACCATTTTGCCGTTGCGCTGATACTCGCCCGAAGGCAGGATATAGGTCAGCACGGCGGCAATCAGGGCGATGGCCAGCATCATCAGCGCGGGATTGAAGGTGGCTTTGGAAATGGGGGCTTCGGCGTTGTATTGTCCGGGACGGTCCATAAAGGTTCCTTTCATTCGGGGAAGCGGATAGGTTCGGCCGGCAATGGTTTGTGCGTGTTCCGATTCGGCAGATACCGTGTATTTTGTTTTTCAGACGACCTTGGCCGGAATCGCCAGCCAACCGCCGCAAGGTATGGATGTATGGATTGCAAAAAGGGTAAAAAGTTCATGGGGGTCGTCTGAAAGCGCAGCTTCAACGAAGTTAAAACCATAAGCCGTCATTCCCGCGCAGGCGGGAATCCAGAAAATCTGCGGGCTGCGGCAATACTTTGAAAGGATACTGAAACTTCAAAGGCCTGGATTCCCGTTTTCACGGGAATGACGAAATGTGGGGTTGCCGCCATTCCCGAGAAGTCGTCTGAAACTTATAAACCGTCATTCCCGCGCAGGCTGGAATCCAGGAAATCTGCGGGCTACAGCAATATTTGAAAGGATACTGAAACTTCAAAGGTCTCTTGATGGGAATTTAGGGGATTTTGGGGAATTTTGCAAAGGTCTCACTAAGTCTTTCTGAACTTGCCCAAGATACAAAAAGGTCGTCTGAAAACCAAGATACAGGTTT
>CAKARM010000032.1:0-12593 GCA_916720585.1 uncultured Neisseria sp. | reverse complement strand
CCAACCCATCCCCTCTCCCCGTGGGAGAGGGCTAGGGAGAGGGCAAAGCACAAACCAGTAAGTCAATTCCGCGGGCAAAGCCCACGCTACGGCAGCTGTTATAAAACCCGCTTTGCCCGTTTTCAGACGACCTAAGCTCTGCCACAAAAGAAAACTGAAAAGAAGTAGCGTGGGCTATGCCCACGACCACACGGCTTCAAACACAACAAGGTTGTCTGAAAGCGCAGTATCAATGAAGTTAAAACGAATACAGCGAGTTTCGTTAAAAACAAATACAGATTTCAGACGACCGTTGGAGCAAAATCGTGGGCATAGCCCACGCTACAACTGAACCATTTTACGACTGCTCCCATTTTTGGCTTCTCTGCCACTTTTAGCTTCCCTGCCAACCCATCCCCTCTCCCCGTGGGAGAGGGTTAGGGAGAGGGCAAAGCACAAACTAGCAATTCAAAGTCGTCTGAAAATCAACCAGCCTACCCCAAACCATCCAACAAAGGAGACCCCATGCAACTCATCTTCGGTGCCAACGGCCCATCCGGCCGCGCATTCATCCGCACGCTCACCCATCCTGCCGACACCGTCGCCGTATTAAGAAGGCCGTCTGAAGATTCGTTCTTTAGTGAACACCGCATTCAGACGACCACCGCCGACGCGCTCGATGCCGACGCGCTCGACAAAGTGTTCGCGCAATACCGCCCCGACAGCGTCATCAGCTTCGTCGGCGGCAAAAACGAACAAGGCATACGCAGCGACGCACTGGGCAACATCAACATCATCGCCGCCGCCCAGTCCGCCAACCCGCAAGCCCGTTTCATCCTGATTACCAGCATGGGCTGCGGCGAACAATGGGACATGATGAGCGAACCCTTCAAACAAGCCCTTGGCGAAGCCGTCCGCGCCAAAACCGAAGCCGAAATCTACCTCAAACAAAGCAGCCTGAACTGGACCATCCTCCGCCCCTGCGGTTTGGACAACAGCGAAGACAACCGCCACATCCTGACCGACCGCCCCGACGGCATCCCTAAAAACTACATGAGCCGAAACGGACTCGCCACCGCCGTCGCCGCCGTCCTGCAAAACCCCAGCAGCATCGGTAAGGTTTACACCGTCGGCTCAGGCAGTTAACACCGCGCCCATAGTCAAACAGGTCGTCTGAAACCGTTTCAGACGACCTGCTTCCTATTGCCGACAATCAGCGCGGCATCCATTCATCCACTTAATAAACCATTCCCAAACCCCGCTTTCAGACGACCTCCCGCCTTGTGTTATGATAATGGCTCTTCACACAAAGGTATTTTATGGACAAACCGGTCTATCTCTACACCGACGGCGCATGCAAAGGCAATCCTGGTGCCGGCGGCTGGGGCGTGTTCATGCGTTACGGCGCACATGAAAAAGAACTGTTCGGCGGCGAAGCGGAAACCACCAACAACCGCATGGAGCTGACCGCCGTCATTGAAGGCCTGAAATCCCTAAAACGCCGCTGCCAAGTCATCATCTGCACCGACTCGCAATACGTCAAAAACGGCATGGAAAGCTGGATACACGGCTGGAAAAAAAACGGCTGGAAAACCGCCGCCAAAAAACCGGTTAAAAACGATGATTTATGGAAAGAACTCGACAGCTTGGTTCAACAGCACGATGTCCGCTGGACTTGGGTAAAAGGCCATGCCGGACACCCTGAAAACGAAAAAGCCGACGAGCTCGCCAACCGAGGCGCGGCAAAATTTTTATAACATTTCATCCATGACTGCACTCAAACATCTCAAACCATTCTTTTGGATTGCCATCATTGCATTGATTTGTGTGACGCCCATAGCATTTATGTTCGCCTATTCGCCCTTTCATGATGTCGATGATTTTTTTCGCTTTGGCTTGTGCGATCACATTGAGAGTGCCGAAGAATGTGACGACTTAATCACGCCCGCCTATTTATTTTGGTGGTTTATACCTAAACCGTGGCTTTTCGCATTCATACTACTGACTGCCATTTACCTCGTTCTAAAAATCCTGATTGAAATCATCCGATTCCTATTTAGACTCAGAAAGAAACCCCCATGACCTGCCCCATCTGCACTGCCGACAACGAAGATATTTTGCTACGAACCCCAAACCTGCGCGTCATCGCCGTCCACAACGAAGCCGCAGCCCCGGCATTCTGCCGCGTCATCTGGAACGACCACATCGCCGAGATGACCGACCTTTCAGCCGCCGAACGTGCCGAAATCATGGAAATGGTGTATAAAGTCGAAGCCGCCATGCGCCAAGTATTCCGTCCCGCCAAAATCAACCTTGCCAGCCTGGGCAACGTCGTCCCCCATCTGCATTGGCACGTCATCGCCCGCTTTGAAAACGATGCCAACTTTCCCGCCCCGATTTGGGCAGCCCCCGTCCGCGAACACGGCATGACCCTGCCGGACAACTGGACGGAACAAGTCAAAGCCCTGCTGGCGTAATGTTCAGACGACCCCTGCCGAAAAGGTCGTCTGAAACCCAACCAAAGGAAACCATATGACCTGGAAAACCTCCCGCCGCCATTTCCTCCGCGCCTGCTCCGCCGCAGCCGGAGCCGGACTGCTGCAAGCCTGCGGCACCGGCACTACCGTTACCCCATCTACTCAAACCGGCAACACAGCGAAAGCCCAACCCGTGCAGCCCAAAACCAGCCATCCCCCACGCTCCGGCGACAACCTCCTCCGCGTCGTCGCCCCTTCCGGCTTTGCCGAAGACCCCAACCGCGTCAACGCGGGCTTGACCCGCCTCTATAACGCAGGTTTTACCGTGACCAACCAACAAGCAGGCAGCCGACGCTATCAACGCTTCGCCGGCTCCGACGCCCAACGTGCCGCCGACTTCCAAGAGGTCGCCACCGGCCGCGTTGAAACCCCCAAAGTCCTCATGGGCTTGCGCGGCGGCTACGGCGCGGCACGCATCCTGCCCCAAATCGACTTCGCCTCACTCGGCGCCAGAATGCGCGAACGCGGCACTTTATTCTTCGGCTTCAGCGACGTTTGCGCCGTCCAACTCGCCCTGCTCGCCAAAGGCAATATGGCAAGTTTCGCCGGACCTATGGTTTACAGCGAATTCGGCAAACCCGAACCCAGCGTCTACACCATGGATTCGTTCATCCGCGGCACCACCAACAACGTCAACGTCATCGACGTTCCCGCCATCCAACGCGCCAACGTCAACGTCGAAGGTACCTTATGGGGCGGCAACCTCAGCGTCCTAGCCTCCCTCGCAGGCTCGCCCTATATGCCCGACATCCAAGGCGGCATCCTGTTCGTCGAAGACGTCAGCGAACAACCCTACCGCATCGAACGCATGTTGAACACGCTTTATCTTGCAGGCATCCTGCAAAAACAACGCGCCATCATCTTCGGCGACTTCCGCATGGGCACCATCCGCGACGTGTACGACTCAAGCTACGACTTCTCCGCCGTCGTCAACCACGTCTCACGCACCGCCAAAGTCCCCGTCCTGACAGGCTTCCCCTTCGGACACATTACCAATAAGAGCACCTTCCCCTTGGGTGCACATGCCAAAATCCACAGTACAGCCAACGGCGGCTACACCGTAACCTTCAGCGGCTACCCTACCCTGAACCCTGCCGCCCTAACCCTCAACAACCTGCTGCCCCCGCCTATGCCGACGTTCAACGGCTCTACCTACCGCAGCACGACAACCGAAGAAGTCATCGAATAAACAAACTTTCGATTCAAAAAAGGTCGTCTGAAAATCCGAACCCGGTTTTCAGACGACCTTTTTCTATCCAATAAACTTCAAGCCAGAATTGAATGAGTGACACACCACAATCTGCTGCAATCTTACGCTGTTACAGATAATATAGTGGATTAACTTTAAATCAGGACAAGGCGACGAAGCCGCAGACAGTACAGATAGTACGGAACCGATTCACTTGGTGCTTCAGCACCTTAGAGAATCGTTCTCTTTGAGCTAAGGCGAGGCAACGCCGTACTGGTTTAAAGTTAATCCACTATACAATCTACGGCAATCTTCCATCGTTATAGTCTATGCAAGCAATAGCGGGGTAAATTCAAATCAAGACAAGGCTGCGAAGCCACAGACCGTACAGATAATACAAAACCGATACACATCCAACCAAACACACATCATTCAAAAAACAAAAGAGCCTGCATAAAGCAGGCTCTTTATTTAAACTAATCGTACTAGATTAGAATTTGTGACGCAGACCAACCAGACCAGCGGTAGATTGAGTTTTGTCGCCACCTTTGCCTTCTTTCAACCAGCCGGCAGAAACAAGAGCAGAAGTACGTTTAGAGAAGTCGTAGTCAGCACCAACAATCACTTGGTTGTATTGGCTGTTACCTTGTTTCACGCCGTTTTCTTTAGCTTTGAAGCCGTGAGCGTAAGACAGACGAGGCATTACGTTACCCATACGGTAGCCGCCAGTTACAGCAACTTCAGTACGTTCGTTTTTCTTAGCGTCAGCTACGTCAGCTTTAAAGCCTTCGTATTGACCGGCAACAGAAACCAGTACGTTGTTAGCATCGTAACCACCTACCAGACGGTGTACTTGGTAGTCTTTGTAAACGCCAGAACCCAAAGTGGTGTTGCTGTTGAACAGTTCCAGATGTTCTGTATCCAAAGATTTACGTTTTGCGAAAGTACCAGCGTAGCGACCAAAGAAACCGGAGTTTTCATAGTTCAGACCCAGGTCGAAAGAGTGACGGGTTTTCACGTCATGAACATGTTTGTCCTCAGGGTTAGCATTGTCGCGTGGTTGGTATTGAGCGCTTGCGCTGAAACCAGCGAATACTGGAGAGTCGTAACGTACAGATACTTTACGCTCGTCAACACGTTTCAGTTTGCCGAATTGCAAAACTGATGCATTTGCGTCGCTAGATTCCCAAGGATCTACGCTGTCGCTGTTGTCTTTCAGAGCAGTGTTCAGTTTACCTGCACGAACTTTACCGAAGCCGCCTTCCAAACCGATGAAGGATTCACGAGTACCCCAACCTTTGTCAGTACCGGCAACAGAAGTATTTTGCTCTACTTGCCAAATAGCATTCAGGTTGTTGCTCAGGTGTTCATGACCTTTGAAACCGATGCGGGAACCGAAGTCAGCAATTTCAGTTGCAGTTTTGTTTTTGGTGCTTACGTGATTAACAGTTTCTTTAGTGCGAGAAACTTCAACACCGGCTTTAACTTGACCGTACAGAGTCACGTCAGCCATAGCTGCAACAGGCAAAGCTGCCAAAGTCAGAGCAATCAGAGATTTTTTCATTGCTGTATTCCTTTTCTATCGTGAAGAAATAACTTAAGCAGACCCGGATAGAATCCGCTTAGGCTTTACATTATCGCTGGAATCAGCGATTCCATGACTCTCACTATAATTGTTCCTCTCTAAAAAAACAAACTTTATTCACTACCCCTGCTGACCGTCTTACCTCACAGCACCCGCATTACAACAAGGCATTCGCAATATTTTCCTTATAAATCATGATGTAATATTGAATTGCCCGCTGTTTGCATTTTTACAACACACTTTTCCTAAACGGTCGTTTTTGGAGATTGGCTGTTGTTTTTTGGCTAACTCGGGTAAACGAGTAAATTAAGAGAGAATCAGTATGTACTCTCTTAAAGCGTGCAATTTATAGGCTTAGCCAGTCATGCACATTGGAAATACCCACTCTTTTAAGATGGAAGTATGCATTTTCCTCTTTTGATTTACGATTTCACTGACGTAGCATCAGCATTACCTATGCTGCTCCTCCAAAGAAAAGGTCGTCTGAAATCTGTGTAGCGTTTTCAGACGACCTTTTACAATTTGCACATACAAAGCTAGGAAACCAAATTTTCCAAAGGACTGGTCAGAATATCTATGTTGTATCGGATTGCTATACCTTACTCATGTAGTGTGTGCTTTATCCACAAACGGGACATTACTAAAAAAGATTCCCTATAAGCGGACACTTTGTTTTCAGACGACCTCACAGCCATGCCGGCATTTCAGGACGAATGATACCGAACTCGGACGGATAATCCACTCTGGTCAGATACAGCCCATCAGGCATAAAAGTCGGGGGGGCTTTTAATCGGCTGCGCTCTTCGATTAATTCCTGAAATCCGGAAACGCTAAGCCTGCCACTACCAACATAAACCAATGCCCCCATGATATTACGCACCATATGATGCAAAAAGGCATTGCCGTGTAAGTCTAGTTTTAAGAATTGCGGTGTACCGCTGATTTTTGCACTATACAGGGTCTTAACGGGTGATTTTGCTTGGCATTCGGCAGCACGAAAGCTGGAGAAATCATGTTCGCCTTCTAATAATAATGCCGCCTGCTGCATTTTTTCAGGATCGAGTTTGAGGTGCGTCCACCCTATCTTCCCTTGCAATATCGGGGAGCGGACGGGAGATGATTCCAAAAGGTAACGATACCTTCTACCGTATGCGTCAAAGCGGGCGTGAAAATGTGGGGCAACCTGCTGCGCGAACAATACAGCCACACCTTCAGGAAGATACGCATTGACGCCCCGCACCCAAGCCTGCTCGGGACGGGCTACTTTGGTATCAAAATGAACAACTTGCGCAGTTGCGTGTACGCCTGTATCGGTTCGTCCGGCAACAATGGTTCGGATGGTCTCGCCTGCAATTTGACTGAGTGCGCTTTCCAATACCGTCTGGACAGTGGGTAAACCGTCGGCTTGTTTTTGCCAACCGTAAAATCGGCTGCCGTCATAAGACAGGGTTAATGCCCATCTTTGTATGGTTTTTGTGGATAATGATTCGGTGTATGAAGTCATATGTCGTCTGAAAATAATAAAAGATGCCGTTTTCACGGCATCTTTTATTTTAGCATTGTTCAATTTCGATTTACTTGCCAATATTAGGCATTCAATTCGTTCATCAATGCTTGGGCTTTATTACGGATCTCACCGCTTGCGTCTTCCAGCAATTCAGTCAACGTCTCGCGGGCAGCATCGGGATCGCCGATTTCGACATACATTTTAGCCAGGTCATATTTAGCTTCCAGCGGAGCCGTCATACCGACGGACTCGGAGATGAAGCCTGATTCAAAACCGGAATGTTCATTACTGCTGTCAGCAGTATCTTCCACACCCAGATTTTCCCATTCGATGGTTTCGTCAGCGCTGGCTTCTTGAGTATTTTCAATACTGAAATCTTCGCCATCTTGGAATGCTAAAGGTTCGTCTTGCTTAATCTCAAACGGTTGAGTATCGGCTTCAGGCTGTGGCTGCTCTGTTTCTTCAACAACGAAATCCAGTGCTTCTTCTGAGCTATCTGCCTGTTTGTCTGCTGCTTCAACTTCAGACAAAGCTTCTTCTTGTATATCAGCAACTTCAACTTCAGACGACGTTTCTTCTTGCGCACCTAATTCAGGGAAAGGCTCGATGGCTTTAACTGTTTTCGGCTCTTCCGCAAAGAAATCCCAACCCTCTTCCGATTCTTCGGATTTGGTTTCGGCTTCTTCTGTTTCTACTACGTCAATTGTTTCCGACTTAGGCTCTTCAATCTCCACTTCGAATGGGATTGGCTCTTCTTCCGGTGTTTCCGGTTGAGCTTCTGACAGGTCGTCTGAAACAGATGAAACAGGTGTTGCTGCAAAAGAGGAAAATGATGGGGCCTCTTCCTCATGCTGAGGCTCTGTTTCTACTTCAGCAGTTCTATCTTCCATTACAACAGCAACGTGTTGATATGGATTTTCCGGTTCCGGCTCATATACGCTTTCGGTAGATTCGACAGTATCCCAATCGATATCACGGCGTTTTTCGGTTTCTTCGTCGATGGTAACGGCGCCGGACACGATGCTGGCTTGAGTATTATCCAGTTCGTTCAAATCCAGATCGACGTTTTCTTGAGCAGGTTCGGCAACAGGAGCCGGCTCATTGAAGAATACTTCATCATCGAAATCATCTTCAATTTCCAAACCGTCTTCTTCAGGTTTGGAAGTTTCTGCTACAACTTGTGGTTGCGGTTGCGGCGCAGTGGCAGCAGGGAATACATGATCTTCGATACTGATATCGAGATCGTCCTCATCCTGATCGTCCTGATCTATCGCACCAGCCACAGGCGCAACAGCTGAATTCTTCCGTTTGCCCAACAAGAACAGCAACAAACCTGCCGCTGCCGCACCGCCGATCAACAGCCAGCGCCATAATCCGCTTTCTTCCGCTGATGCTTCTTCTTGTTGTTTTTCTGTGGCAACTGCCGAGGCAATGCGCGCTTCGACATCAGCTTGTGCCTGAGAAATTTCTTGTGGTTCTGTGTTTGCTGTTGCAGACGATGCATTCGGCTCAGGCAAGACATTTACTTGCTCGGCAGAGGCTGCACCTGTTTCAGCTTTATTTTGCTCCGGAGTGCCTGCCGTCGTTACAGCCGGTTTGGTTTCAGGCTTAGCTTCTTGTACCGGCTCAGCTTTTTTATCTTCTTTTTTATTTTCTACTTTGGTGTTTTCTACTGGAGTCTCTTTAGGAGGCGTTGCGGTACCGGCTTTTTCAGACGACCCTTGGGCTTGAGGCTTATTGCCTTCCTGAACCGGAGGTTTGACTTGTGCAGGTTTGGATGCCGTCGATTTCATATCGCCGTGCATCGGAATGTACAACACCTTGCCCGCAAGCATACGGTCGGCATCTTTACCGATGAACACGCCGGGGTTGGCATTGACCAATGCCTGTATCGTTTGTTCGACGGTCATTCCTTGAGGACGGATTTTAGTGGCAATTTCGGTCAGGGTCTCACCCTGACGAACCAGATGCTGCTTGCCATAACGAATCTCGGTCCCATTGGCGCCTACAGAAGATTGTTGCTGTTGTTTTGACGGCTGTGCCTGTACCGGTTTATTCGTGTTGTTTTTATCTTTTCGTACAGCTTCCTTGCGAACGGTTTCATTTTGATTTCCGTTTTGTATCGCGCGGTTGATGCGGTCACGCGCCGCCTGACGGTCAAATTGAGAATGGTATGAATTGTTGTCAGCAGAAGAATTGGATGAAGATTCGCCACTGCTGCGCGCACGGCTTGAACCATCCGTTTTACCGGAATAGCCTGCGGGATCAATGATGGCTGTGTATTCGCGTGATTGCGAACCTGCGCCGACTTGGAAAATCAACACAGGGTCTTTAATCGCTTTGCTTGAGTGGATAGTGACGACTGCCTTGTCGCCCAACTTACGGACACTGGTACGCAAATTGCTATTGGAAACAGTCGCTTTTCCGCCTTTCAACAGCGCCTGAGCCTCGTCACCGGTTACGGTGATACTGCCTGAAAACGGCTCGCCCAGATGGGATTGGACATTCAGCCCGCCAAGCCCTGCGCTCGCACCAAACGACACTGCCAAGGCCACAGATGCCGCGATTAATTTGATTTTATGATGGTTTTTCAAAACTTGTCCCCTGTGTAAAATGACAACCCTGCTAGAACTGCTACATACTTAACCGTATATTACGATATATTACGTTATGATATCTTCTAAAGTCGCAGTCTGCCAAGTAATCCGATGAATTAAGTGATGAAACGAACGAGAAATTAACAGGTTTGTAATTTCTGTGTTTCTTTTTTACAAATCCTACTGATAACATAGTTTATCATCCCGACGGCATTTTTTAAACCCTTTTTTAGATTATTGCCCGCCTGCATCGGCAATTTCGTTTCCAGGGTGGTGCAAAAAGGTGAGGCTGCCTGTATGATTAGCGTTTAGCCGATTGGTTTCATCTTTTTTGTTTGTTTGATTATGAAAGTTTTAAGCGATTTATTGGCAGTCATCTTGTTTTTCCTGACTTACACAATCACGAAAAACATGATTACTGCGACTGCGGTTGCCGTTGTATTCGGCATTTTGCAGGCAGGTTTTACTTACTGGAAATACAAAAAACTCGATACGATGCAGTGGGTCGGCCTGATCCTGATCGTCGTATTCGGCGGCGCGACCATTCTACTTCATGATGACCGTTTTATCATGTGGAAACCGACCGTTTTGTTCTGGATTGGCGCATTGGTTTTGCTGATCAGCCATCTAAGCGGAAAAAACGGATTAAAAGCGACTATGGGCAAAGAGTTGGAACTGCCTGAACATGTTTGGAGCAAACTGACTTATACCTGGGTCGCATTCATGATTTTTTTAGGTATTGCCAACTGGTTTGTATTTACCCACTTCAAAGAACAATGGGTAAATTACAAAATGTTCGGCTCTACCGGTTTTTTGTTTGTTTTCTTTATCGCTCAATTTTCCTATTTGAGCCGATATTTACCCAAAAAGGATAGTTGATGGAATATTACATGCTCCTGGCCACCGATGCCGATAATGTACACGAAGCCCGTATGGCGGCACGCCCTGCCCATCTGCAACGCTTGGAAGCTTTGAAGGCTGAAGGACGTCTTCTGACTGCCGGCCCAAACCCTCTTCCCGACAATCCGGAGCGCGTGTCCGGCAGTCTGATTGTGGCTCAATTTGAATCTTTGGATGCTGCTCAAGAATGGGCGGAAAAAGACCCTTACGTCGATGCGGGCGTCTATGAAGAAGTATTGATCAAACCGTTCAAAGCCGTATTCAAATAATGGATATGCGTGAAGCTATTGAAGGTCGTCTGAAAACGCTGAATCCTGTTTTTTTTGACTTTCAGGATGACAGCTATCTGCATGCGGGCCACTCGGGAAACAAAGGAGGCGGGCATTATACGGTCGTAGTCGTCAGCGAAGCTTTCGGCGGCGTCAGCCGTCTTAACCGCCAACGCACCATTAAAACCTTACTGCACGATCTGTTTTCCGAAGGGCTGATTCACGCATTGAGCATCAAAGCGGCCACTCCGGACGAATACTTCCACTAATTACAGACATACTGGACATAACAAGAGAAAATCATGAAGAAAAAATATCTCATCTCTATGCTGATGACTGCTCTGGTTTCCGGCAGCCTTTCTGCCCAAACCTTAGTTACAGTTAATGGACAAACCATCGACAGCAGCGTTATTGATGCCCAAGTTGCCGCGCTGCGTGCAGCAAACAACAAAATTCCCGATTCTCCCGAGCTACGCAGAGAACTGACTGAGCGCCAAGTCATCAATACCGTCGTATCACAAGAAGCCAAACGCCTGAAACTCGACCAAAGCGCCGAATTCAAACAAGCTTTGGAACATGCCCGTACGGATGCCAAAAAACAAGGTGCCGATAAAAAAGCACATTTCAAAACCGAATGGGCGGCATTTGAAAGCGATTTACTTGGACAAGCTTATGCGATTCACGTCCTCCGTCAAAATCCTGTCCAAGAAAAAGACGTCAAAACCGCTTACGATAATTTCAGCAACTTCTACAAAGGCACTCAAGAAGTACAACTGGGCGAAATTATTACCCGCACCCAAGCGGATGCCCAAAAAGCCATTTCTGATTTAAATGCCAAGAAAAGCTTTGCCTCCGTCCTGAAGCAATATTCAATAGATGAACGCGCCAAACAAGCGGGCGGCATCCAGCAAGGTTATGTTCCCTTAAAAGATTTGCAGGAGGCTGTTCCCCCGCTCTATGCCGCAGTTAAAGATTTGAAAAAAGGCGCGCACACTACAACGCCTCTGCAGGACAGCGACGTATATGCCGTCTTCTATGTCAACGACCGTCGGGATGTAAAGCTTCCGTCTTATGACGAATCCAAAAGCAGTATAGCCCAAGACCTGCAAGCCTCCCGCGTCGATGAAGCACTCCAATCTCTGTTGCAAAAAGCCACAATTAAATAACTGTTCACGGAGTTTTTATAATGAAATACCAAACTGCCGCCGCAGTCATCATGGCGACGGCTGTTGCCGGATTCGCTGTTGCCAAAGCGCCTGATATTGATCCGGCACGCATAGACAGCGAAGTCGCCCGCATTCTCAAGCAAGCCGAACAGCGTCCTGAATCCAAGCAGCAGCCTGACGGCAAAGCAATCCGCCAAGAAGTCGCCAAACACTTGCAAAGCATTGAAATTCTCAAAAATGCCGCACTCAAAGCCGGATTGGATAAAGACCCCGAGGTCCACAACCAATTCCTCACTATGGAAGCAGAATTTTACGCGGCGCAATATGCCGACTATCTGAAGCGCACTGCCGAAATCAGCAATGCTGAATTATTGAAGTTTTATGATCAGCAAACCCGCATGATCAAGATTCAGCAGGTTAGCTTCGATACGCCCGAAGAAGCGCGAGCAGCACAAGAATTGCTCTTGAAAGGCTTGTCATTTGAAGAATTGACGAAACGATATCCGAATCAGCAACCCGCATTTGAAGATTTCGTCATGGCAAGACAGCTGCGCCAACCGCTTGCAGGTATCTTGGGTCCAATGAATCGGGGAGAGGTAACTCACAATCCTGTTGAAATTGAAAACAAGTTCTTCCTGTTTAAAATCAGCGAAGTACAAAAAGACCCTCAAGCACCGCCATTTGATCTGATTCGCGATCAACTCACCCAGCTGCTGAAAGAAGATAAAGCCCAACAGCAAATTCACCAGCTATTGCGTGAAAACGGTATCGAGCAATAACACGCACTGAAACGATACAGACTTCGGTAAAACCACGCCGTACCGGTTTAAAGCGGATTCCCATATAAAAAGGTCGTCTGAAACC
>CAKARM010000031.1:0-12615 GCA_916720585.1 uncultured Neisseria sp. | reverse complement strand
ACGGATGCGGCGGTTTCGCCCAAACCAAGCATTCCGTTTTTCAGACGACCTTTTTACCGAGCAGACCGCCATGACCGCCCTTCCCCCCGCCCCCGTCAAACGCCGCCTTGCCGCCCTGATGTACGAATTGCTGCTGACCGGCGCCGTGACCGCCATCGCCGCCATCCTTGCCGGCATCGCCGCGATTTTCCTCAACCCCGTCTCCCAGCTCCTTTCCAGCTTGGTTACCTGCGTTATCTTTGTAGGAAGCTGGTGGCTCTACTTCAAAACCAACTGGACGAAAACCGGCCGCACCCTCGCCATGCAGACGTGGAAAATCGGGCTGCACGGCAGAAACGGCACGCTGCCGCCATTGTCGCAACTGCGCATCCGCTTTATTTGGTCGTGTATCTTCGTCGTCTTCATCCCCCTGCTCGCCTACGCCGGCCTGCGCCACCTGCTCGCCATCCCGCCCATACCCGCCTTCGGCGCCGCCCTTATCTGGCTCATCCTGCCGTGGGGCTTTGCCTTGCTGAACCCAGACCGGCAGTTTTTATACGATTTCTTGGCGGGAACTCGATTGGTCGATTTGAAACAGGAAACATCCGAAAGCTGAGTGTTCTACTATTTCGCCACACAGACAAAAGGTCGTCTGAAAACGAGGCAAGCCCTTGCCGTGATGGGTTTTCGGGAAATATTGCATTAAAAACCCTTGAAGGGGCATTGAAACCCAACCCAACTTAAACCATCTTCGATTCACGCATTCCCCTACTGTTTAAACGAAACGGAAATGACGGTAAACCTGATCACGCCCACAACGACAAAAAGGTCGTCTGAAACCCAAATTGGATTTCAGACGACCTTTTATTTCAAGCCGGTTGGCTTATTTATTGAAGAAAACCAGCGTCCACGGCAAGACATAAGCTTGCAGCAGGGTCAGTAGGCCGACGAAGGTACAGAAAATCAAGCTGTGTTTCACGGTAAAGCGGAACAGGTTGGATTCTTTGCCTTCCAGACCGACCGCCGCGCAGGCGATGGCGATGGATTGCGGCGAAATCATTTTGCCGGTCACGCCGCCGGTGGTGTTGGCTGCGACGGTCAGTTCGGGTACGACGTTGATTTGATGCGCAGTGCTGGCTTGCAGCGAACCGAAGAGCGCGTTGGCGGAGGTGTCCGAACCGGTCAGGAATACGCCCAGCCAGCCGAGGAACGGCGAGAAGAACGGGAACACGGTGCCGGTGGCGGCGAGGACGAGTGCCAACGTGGACGACAGGCCTGAATAGTTTGCCACGAATGCGAAGCCGAGTACCAAGCCGATGGACAGGATGGACAGGCGCAGTTCTTTGAGCGTTTCAAAGAAAGTGCTGACGGCTTCGGAAGGTTTCATTTTCAGCAAAGCGGCGGAAACGATGGAAGCAAACAGGATTGCCGTGCCGACTGCGCCGAGGAGGTCGATTTTGAACACGGCGGCGTATGGTGTCGGTTCGCTGACGATGGGCGCGGCTTTTTGCACCAAGTTGTGCAGCATCGGCCAGTCGAATTTGATGGTGGCAACGCCCAAAGCCTCTTTAACGCCCTTAATCGTCCACACGCTGACGAAAACGGTCAGGATGGCGAAAGGCGACCAGGCTTTGATGATTTGTCCGGCAGTGTATTCGCCCGCTTTGCGTTCGGACGGTTTTTTCATGCCGTTGAAGGTGAAGATTTCTTTAGGCTGCCATTTTTTCAGGAAGGCAGACAAGCAGACCAGGCTGACCAGTGCGGAGGTCACGTCGGGCAATTCCGGACCGATGAAGTTGGCGGTAATGAACTGGGTAGTGGCGAAAGATACGCCCGCCACCAATACGGCAGGCCAAGTTTGGCGTATGCCGCGCATACCGTCCATCATGGCGACCAACCAGAAAGGAACGATAATCGACAGGATCGGCAGTTGGCGGCCGGCAACCTGACCGATGTGGTAAGGGTCGAGGTTGGACACTTGACCGGCAACCAGGATTGGAATACCCATCGCACCGAAAGCCACGGGCGCGGTATTGGCAATCAAACACAAACCGGCGGCGTAGAGCGGATTAAAGCCCAAGCCCACCAGCAAAGAGGCGGTAATCGCCACCGGCGCGCCGAAACCTGCCGCGCCTTCGAGGAATGCGCCGAAGGAGAAGCCGACCAGCAACATTTGCAGGCGTTGGTCTTCGGTAATCGAAATCACGGAAGCGCGGATGATGTCGAACTGCCCTGTTTTTACGGTAATTTTATACAGGAACACGGCGGTAACAATAATCCATGCAATCGGCCACAAACCGTAAGCAAAGCCGTAAAGCGCGGAAGAAACCGCCATGCCCGCAGGCATTCCGAAGCCTAATATGGCAACGCCAAGCGCAATCAGCAGCGTATAAAGCCCCGCCTGATAACCCTTGAGCTTCAGGATGGTCAGTGCGACGAAGAAAAAGATAATGGGCAGGAGGGCGACGGCTGCCGTCAAATACAGGCTGCCGCCCACTGCGGTATAGTTTTGAATCCAAGTATCCATAGGGAAAATCTCCGAATATTTTTCTAATATATTTTCTTAAATTGGTAAAACCAATTTTGAGAACGGAGGACACTTTACGAAACTTTAATATGGCGGTCAATTATTTTTTCAGACGACCTGGCTGCATCGGCGCAAATTTGTTATTTAATTTTAAATAAAACAAAATATTATATGAATTGTAAAAATGTAGCCCAATGTAGTTTTAAAACACATACGGGTAGGACAAGCCATATTGACGGGATACGGGGCGGTTAATTAGAATACGGCGACATTGGTCATGCCAATTTGGTCATGCCAATTTTGATGCAGACTGCCCTTTCGGACGGCCTGCCGCATCACATTATCGGATTTGGGTCTTCTTCGCAGAAAAAAACATGATGGAAAAGAGGGAATTACAATGACAAAACTGGTTCGTCCGCAAAAAATCAGCGACCAAATATTGTCGATATTGGAGGAACGCATCGCGGCGGGCATTTACGAAGAAGGCGGCAAAATCCCGCCCGAGCGCACGCTGGCGGAAGAATTCGGCGTATCGCGCCCGTCGGTCAGGGTCGCGCTGAACATCCTGATTGCGCGGCAGGTTTTGGAAGCGCGTCAGGGCGACGGCTATTACGTTTCCGTCAAACCGCAGCAGGATTTCCTCCAAAGCTGGCAGGAATTGCTCGGCAAACATTCCAACTGGGAAACCGACGTTTTCGATTTCAGCTGCCACATCGAAGGTTGCATGGCATCGTTGGCTGCCGAACGGCGCACCGATGCCGATTTGAAGCGGATTGATTTTTGGCGGCAAAAATTCGAATCCGCCTGCGAAAGCGGCAATCTGGAACATCAAAGCGAAGCCGACGTGAGCTTTCACCAAACCATCGCCGACGCCGCGCACAACATCCTCTTCAGCCACCTCTCCGGCGGCCTACTCAAAATGCTCTACCGCCAGACGCGCAGCAGCATCATCTATTCCAACCAAACCGAAGACCCGCGCCCCAAGCTGATTGCGCAACACCGCGCCATCTACGAAGCCATCTTGGAACGCCGCCCCGCCGATGCCGCCGAAGCCGCCAAAATACACTTAAACTACGTTGCCAACAGCATCTTGCAAAACAGGGCATACCAAAGCCGCAACGAACACGCCGACACGCTGGCGCAGAAAGACTTGAAGCGGGTGCAGGACTGGAAGTAGTTTCCTGCCTGACGGAAATAGCAAGCAGACACAAAACCCGATTATCCGCCCGCAAGGTCGTCTGAAACCCCAAATACCTGCCATCGCGGCAGATTCCTACAACAAAAAAGGAGTAGAAATGAAATTATCCGAACTGTTCAACCCCAACGAATTTGCCGCGCGTCATTTGAGTTTCGGCGACGAGGCCGCGCTTTTGGAAGCGCTCGGCGAGAAGAGCATGGACGATTTTGTCGGCAACACCGTGCCGCAAAGCATCCGTATGCCGTCCGAACTCGACCTGCCCGCAGCCCTGACCGAGGCGGACGCTTTGGCGAAGCTGAAAGCCATTGCGGCAAAAAACGTGATCAACAAATCCTATATCGGCTTGGGCTATTACCCGACCCGCGTGCCGAACGTGATTTTGCGCAACGTATTGGAAAATCCGGGCTGGTACACCGCCTACACGCCGTATCAGGCTGAAATCGCGCAGGGGCGTTTGGAAGCGCTGTTGAACTTCCAGCAGGTGTGTATCGATTTGACCGGCTTCCCCGTGGCGGGCGCGTCTTTGTTGGACGAAGCGACCGCCGCCGCCGAAGCGATGGCGATGGCGCACCGCGTGGGCAAGGTGAAATCCGAGCGTTTCTTCGTGGACGAACGCGTTTATCCGCAGACTTTGGACGTGATGAAAACCCGCGCCAAATATTTCGGCTTCGAGCTGGTGGTCGGCGATTTTGCCAAAGCGGATGACGGCGAATACTTCGGCGCGCTGTTCCAATACGTCGGCAAAGACGGCGACGTACAAGACTTGCAAAGCGTCATAGGTCGTCTGAAAACCAAAGGCACGATTGTCGCCGTCGCCGCCGACATCATGAGCTTGGTCTTGCTGAAATCGCCTGCCGAATTGGGTGCGGACATTGCGTTGGGCAACACCCAACGCTTCGGCGTACCAATGGGCTTCGGCGGACCGCACGCCGCTTATTTCGCCTTTAAAGACGAGTTCAAACGTTCCGCCCCCGGCCGCATCATCGGCGTATCCAAAGACGCATCGGGCAAACCCGCGCTGCGCATGGCTTTGTCCACCCGCGAGCAACACATCCGCCGCGAAAAAGCCACGTCCAATATTTGTACCGCGCAGGCATTGCTGGCGAACTTGGCGGGCATGTACGCCGTTTATCACGGCCCCGAAGGCGTGAAACGCATCGCCAACCGTATTCACGCGCTGGCTTCCGTCTTTGCTGACGCGCTGGTTTCAGACGGCCTCAAAGTGGTTCACGAAGTCTTCTTCGATACTGTTACCGTCGATTTCGGCAGCAAAGACAAAGCGGACAAAGCGTTCCAAACCGCTTTGGAACTGGGCTACAACCTGCGCCGCGTCAGCGACACCCGAATCGCCGCCGCCTTCCACGAAACATCCGTGCGCGAAGACCTTGCCGTGTTGTACTACGCCTTCACCGGCAACAACACTTTCACGCTTTCAGACGACGTCAAAGGTCGTTTGAAAACGGAATTCCTGCGCCAAGACAATATCCTGCAACATCCCGTGTTCAACCGTTACCACACCGAACACGAAATGCTGCGCTATCTGAAAAAACTCGAAGACCGCGATTTGGCGATGAACCGCAGCATGATTTCGCTGGGCAGTTGTACCATGAAGCTCAACGCCACCGCCGAAATGCTGCCGATTACTTGGGCGGAGTTTTCCGACATCCACCCCTACGCCCCTGAAGCCCAAACCGCTGGCTACCGCGAACTCTTGACCGACATGGAAAACAGCCTGAAAGCCATCACCGGTTTTGATGCGATTTCCTTCCAGCCCAACTCCGGCGCGCAGGGCGAATACAGCGGTATGCTTGCCATCCGCCGCTATCAGGAAGCCCAAGGCGAAGCGCAGCGCAACATCTGCCTGATTCCCAAGTCCGCCCACGGCACCAACCCCGCCACCGCCGCCATGCTCGGTTTGAAAGTCGTCGTCGTCGATACCGACGAACACGGCAACGTCAACATCGACGATTTGAAAGCCAAAGCCGAACAACACCGCGACGCCTTGTCCGCCATCATGATTACCTACCCGTCCACTCACGGCGTGTACGAAGAAGGCATCCGCGACATCTGCCGCATCATCCACGACAACGGCGGACAGGTTTACATGGACGGCGCCAACCTCAACGCCCAAATCGGCATCATGCAGCCCGCCGAAGTCGGCGCGGACGTGTTGCACATGAACCTGCACAAAACCTTCTGCATCCCCCACGGCGGCGGCGGCCCGGGCATGGGCCCTATCGGCCTGAAAGCCCACCTCGCCCCGTTTGCACCGGGACACGCCTTGACCGACATGCACAGCGCCAGTTCCGAGCAAACCGCCGTAGCCGCCGCAGCGTTCGGTTCCGCGTCCATCCTGCCGATTACTTGGATGTACCTGACCATGATGGGCAAACAAGGCATGGAACAGGCGACACGCTGGGCATTGCTCAACGCCAACTACGTTGCCAAACGTCTGAGCGAAGACTACCCGATTCTGTATACAGGCAAAAATGGCCGCGTCGCGCACGAATGTATTGTCGATTTGCGTCCGCTTAAAGCCGAAAGCGGCATCACCGAAACCGACATCGCCAAACGCCTGATGGACTACGGCTTCCACGCCCCGACCGTCTCCTTCCCCGTTGCCGGCACACTGATGATCGAGCCGACCGAAAGCGAGAGCAAAGCCGAACTCGACCGCTTCATCGCCGCCCTGAAACAAATCAAACAGGAAGTGCTGAAAGTCGAACGCGGCGAATGGCCGAAAGACAACAACCCGCTGGTCAACGCCCCGCACACCGCCGCCGACGTAACCGGCGAATGGGCGCATCCGTACTCCCGCGAAGAAGCCGTCTTCCCGCTGCCTTTCGTGCGTGAAAACAAATTCTGGCCGAGCGTCAACCGCGTGGACGACGTGTACGGCGACCGAAATCTGGTCTGCTCCTGCCCGCCGATGGAAGCGTATGAAGATTAAGGTTTGACATGAAGAAAGGTCGTCTGAAAATTTCAGACGACCTTTGTTTTAAAACTGTTCATTCAGAAGGTAGCGCGATTACACCTTATCTGTTTGTCAGTTTTATTTTTTCTTGCCAAAAATCAGGGACAACACTGACAAAATCAGGAAACCGACAAACAGGATTTTAGCGATACCTGCCGCGCTGCCTGCAATACCGCCGAAGCCCAGTACGGCTGCAATAATGGCGATAACAAAGAAAACAACTGCATAATGAAGCATGGTTTTTTCCTTTCTGTTTGGTGTGCAAACGGTTTGATGTGCAAACGGTCGAGGGAGAGCCTTCCGTTTGTTGTGAGATGTAACAGTTTTATATTGAATCAACTATCTTATTGATTAATTTTATACTCACGGATGTAACCGCTTGTAGTACACCTTATCTGATAACTTCCTACTTAGCAAACCGCAGCAATACCGATTTTCAACTAATCACCCCATTCATGAAGCAACCAACTAAAGAATCAATGGTTTACATGCATACGTTAAGTTTTGAAAACATTTATATTTTATTGATTAAATAGCATTTAAGGAAATTATTTTTTAAAATCAATAAAAAATAAAAAAATAATATATTTATATAAAAGCAATGCCAAACCTGCCGTTCAAATTATCATAAAAACGGCTCAGAAAAATAAAAGGTCGTCTGAAACGCTGCTTTCCTTATTGATTGTTTTTTTGAAACGATTTCGTTATATAGTGGATTAACTTTAAACCAGTACGGCGTTGCCTCGCCTTAGCTCAAAGAGAACGATTCTCTAAGGTGCTGAAGCACCAAGTGAATCGGTTCCGTACTATCTGTACTGTCTGCGGCTTCGTCGCCTTGTCCTGATTTAAAGTTAATCCACTATAAAACAAACCATCCCTTGCCCTTTTCAGACGACCCGACAGGAAAACCGCCATGCAAAACATCCGCGCCGCCGCCGTACAAATGATTTCGTCCACCGACCCCGATGCCAATATCGACACCATGAAACGCCTCGTTCGCCAAGCTGCCGAGCAAGGCGCGGATTGGGTGCTGTTGCCGGAATACTGGCCGCTGATGGGGCGTAAGGATACCGACAAACTGGCTTTCGCCGAACCTTTAGTCGGTGGCAATTTTAGCGAAACTCGCTACGCTCGTTTTCAGACGACCTTGAGCGAGACGGCGGCGGAATGCGGCGTGGTGCTGTTCGGCGGCACGATTCCGCTGCAAAGCCCTGACGTGGGCAAAGTGATGAACACCATGTTAGTGTACGACCGTGACGGCGCGCAAATTGGGCTGTATCACAAAATGCACCTGTTCGGTTTTTCAGGTTTGGGCGAACGCTATGCCGAGGCGGACACCATCAGCGCGGGCGGCGATGTGCCGAAATTGGCTGCCGACGGCGTACCGCTTGCCGCAGGCGTGTGTTACGACTTGCGCTTTCCCGAGTTTTTCCGCGCCCAGCAGCCGTTTGACGTTTTGCTGCTGCCCGCCGCCTTCACTTACACGACAGGTAAGGCTCATTGGGAATTGCTGCTGCGCGCCCGCGCGGTGGAAAACCAATGCTACGTCATCGCCTCGGCGCAAGGTGGCGAACACGAAAGCGGCAGGCGAACGTTCGGTCATAGCATGATTATCGATCCGTGGGGCGAAATTTTGGACGTATTGCCCGAAGGCGAAGGCATCGTCATCGCCGATTTGGACGCTGCGAGGCTGCAAAGCGTGCGTACCAGGCTGCCCGCGTTACAACACAGGTTGTTAAAATAAAAACAATTCCCCTCCAAACGTCGCCATTTCTGCTTTAAACTTTATGATATGTTGATTTTATCGCAACAAAATTAATCCAAAGCAATATGAAATTGACAATTAATTTTGCATTTATAATATTAGCAGGTACAATTTCAGGCTATTTATTTGGGCTAGTCATACATTGCACAACAGCAGACAAAAATAAGGCTGTTCAACAGTCTAGTGCATTTTATAAAAGGGATATCAAGGATGCTCCAAGCTAAAATCGTCGTTATCGGCAGTATCAATATGGATTTAGTCACCCGTGCTTCAAAATTTCCCAGAGCGGGTGAAACATTGCTGGGCAATTCATTTCACCGCTTCATGGGCGGCAAGGGCGCAAACCAAGCGATTGCAGCAGCGCGTTTGGGGGCAGACGTCTGTATAGTCGGCGCAGTCGGAGATGACGATTTCGGCTATGAAATGACCACCAACCTCTGCCGCGAAGGCATCTTTACCGAACACATCCAAACCCTCACCGGCCTGCCCAGCGGCATGGCAAACATTACCGTTGCCGACGATGAAAACGCCATCATCGTTATCGCCGGAGCCAACATGGGGCTGACGGTTGCCGACATCGAAAACGCCGAGCAGCAAATCGCCTCCGCCGATGTGGTTTTGAGCCAGCTCGAAATTCCGATGGACTGCGTCATCACCGCCGCAAAATTGGCGAAGAAATACGGCAAGCCCTTTATCCTCAACCCGGCTCCCGCCCAATTCCTGCCTTCGGAATTATGGGAATTGGTCACTCTTCTGACCCCCAACCGCTACGAACTTGCCGACTGCCTCGGCCTGTCGCAAGATTTGAATCCCGAAGAGCTGATTCTAAAAGCCCCCTGCCCCGTCCTGATGACCATGGGCGACAAAGGCGCAGTCTATAAAGACGGAAAAGACAGTTTGCGTTATGTTTCCAGCTTTAAAGTGGACACTGCCGACACCATCGGTGCCAGCGACGCATTCAACGGCGCATTGTCCGTCTTCTGGAATCAAGGCATCGAAACCGCCGTCCGTAAGGCATGTGCCGCCGCCGCGCTTTCCATTACCCAAGACGGTGCGCAAAACGGAATGCCTTTCAAAGAAGAATTGGAACAATTCCTCGCCGCGCATCAATAAATCCATATTCACGTTATGAAACACAAAAGGTCGTCTGAAACCCATCTTCCGGCGTTTCAGACGACCTTTATTCATCTTAAAGACAATTGAGCCGCATTACCGTGTTGCACGCCATGTCATGAACGCTTCGGGGAATGGTTAAACCGCCCCGATGGATTTGGCAACCGACGGTCTGACGGCTACAATATCGCGTTAAAAACTTTTCATTTGGGAACACGCAAAATGTTGGTTCATCCTGAGGCGATGGGCGTCGCCGCATTGGCGGACAAAATCCGCAAAATCGAAAACTGGCCGCAAAAAGGCATTTTATTTCACGACATTACACCGGTGCTTCAAAGCGCGGAATATTTCCGCCTTTTGGTGGACTTGCTGGTTTACCGCTATATGGGTCAGAAAATCGATGTCGTGGCTGGCTTGGACGCACGCGGCTTCATCATCGGCGCGGCGTTGGCGTATCAATTGAACGTCGGCTTCGTCCCCATCCGCAAAAAGGGCAAGCTGCCTTTTGATACGATTTCGCAAAGCTACGCGCTGGAATACGGCGAAGCGACGGTCGAAATCCACAAAGACGCAGTCAAACCCGGCGCGCGCGTGCTGCTGGTCGATGACCTGGTCGCAACCGGCGGCACCATGCTCGCAGGCGTGGAATTAATCCGCAAACTCGGCGGCGAAGTTGTTGAAGCGGCGGCGATTTTGGAATTTACGGACTTGATCGGCGGCAGCAAAATCCGCGAAAACGGCGTTCCCCTGTTTACCCTGCTGCAAAACGAAGGCTGCATGTAAACTTCGCCCCATGCCTCAAAGGTCGTCTGAAACAGCCATCCCGCTTTTCAGACGACCTTTTTGTTGTCCCTGATTACGCGGTTAATGTAAATATCGGTTTCAGATTCGGATAATGCCGCCAAATCGTTTAAAATACGGTTCTAATTGATTCTAATAAAGATACGGCAAGTAATGAACGCACAACGCATATTTTCCCTCTCGCTCAGCCTGATTGCCGCAGCCGTCTTGTCGGCGTGCGTCTCTGAAAACGACACCTCATCCAAAGAGCCTGCCTCTTCCCTGACCGAACCCGCCTCCATCCCCGCCCGCCGCGCCGAAGGCGAATCCAAAGTATTGTCCGATTACGGTCAATATCAAGGCGCGCTGGACGCTGCCAAACGCGGCGACGATATGTGGGTGCAACAATTCTTGGCGCAGGCGGGCGACAGCGCGATGGCTGAAACCGTCCGCAACGAATGGCTCAAAAGCCTCGGCGCGCGCGGACAATGGGATGTGTTCCGCCAAGAAAACAAAAAGCTGAATGCGGCGGGTCGGGTGCAGGAAGTGCAATGTTATGCCGAACTGAGCAGCGGCAGCTACAACATGGCGGCAGAGCTTGTGCGCGTTACGAACAAGCTGCCCGCAGGCTGTACCCGCTTAGTCGAAAGCGCGGCATCGGCAGGTCGTCTGAACAACAACGACGCATGGCGCCGCGTACGCGGATTGTTGAGCAACAGCCAAACCAGCGACGCACGCAGCTTGGCAGCCGCCTTGGGCAGCCCGTTTGAGGGCGGCTCGCAAGGTGCGCGCGAATACAGCCTTTTGAACGTCATCGGCAAAGACGCGCGCAAATCCTCCTCCGCAGCCTCCACGCTGTCCGGCATGGAATCCGGCTTAAGCCGCGAACAAAGCAGCTTCGCATGGGGCGTATTGGGACTCTACCAAGCGCAAAATCAAAACATGCAGACCGCGTTGAGCTACTACAACCGCGTTTCCGACCGCAAACAACTGACCGACGAGCAATTCGAATGGTACGCCCGCGCCGCCCTGCGTCTGCAACGCTGGAACGAATTGTCCGGTATCATTCAACAAATGCCCGACAACCTGCAAAAAGACCCGACTTGGCAATACTGGCTGGGCCGCAGCTACGCCGCACAAGGCAACCAAAGCCGTGCTAAAGAAATGTACGAAAAAGCCGCCGCAAGCGGACGCAATTTCTACGCCGTCTTAGCAGGTGAAGAACTCGGCCGCCGCATCAATACCAAAAACAACGTTTCCGACGCCGATAAAAAAGACGTCCGCCGCATGGCAGACGACGGCGCCATCAAACGTGCGCTGGTTCTGTTTAAAAACAGCCAAAGCAGCAACGATGCCAAAATGCGCCGTCAGGCGCAGGCAGAATGGCGTTTCGCCACCCGCGACTTCAATGAAGACAACCTCCTGACTGCCGCGCAAGTCGCCTTTGAAAACCAGTTCTACGACATGGCGATCAACAGCGCCGACCGGACCGAGCGCAAACTCAACTACAACCTGCGCTACCTCTCTCCGTTTAAAGAGACCACCGTCCGCTACGCCTCGCAAGCAGGCATTGATCCCGCTTGGGTTTACGGTCTGATCCGCCAAGAAAGCCGCTTCGTCATGGGCGCGCAATCCAGCGTCGGCGCGCAAGGCCTGATGCAGGTTATGCCCGCCACCGCCCGCGAAATCGCCGGCAAAATCGGCATGAGCAGCAGCGAACTCTACACCATGGACGGCAACATCCGCATGGGTACATGGTATATGGCAGATGCCAAACGCCGCCTGCAAAACAACGAAGTGATGGCAACCGCAGGCTACAACGCCGGCCCCGGCCGCGCCCGCAACTGGCAGGCTTCTACACCTCTGGAAGGCGCGATTTACGCCGAAACCATCCCTTTCACCGAAACCCGCGACTACGTCAAAAAAGTTATGACCAACGCGACCTTCTACGCATCTCTGTTCAATGAGCCGCAAACTTCGTTGAAACAGCGTATGGGAACCGTTCCGGGTCGTTATTGATTGACTTGGCTGCATCCGATCGGATTGTTTGACAGATACGGAAGCCAAACTTGAAAAGGTCGTCTGAAAGTATGTTTTCAGACGACCTTTTTTAGTGTGGATGATGGCAAAAAACAACGAATCAACCGCTTTAATCTTCATCGCCATCCCGCACTCTTTTCAATAAACTGGTTGTGCTACCCTGCCCCAATCCTGTATATAGTGGATTTATAGTGGATTAACTTTAAATCAGGACAAGGCGACGAAGCCGCAGACAGTAC
>CAKARM010000030.1:0-12655 GCA_916720585.1 uncultured Neisseria sp. | reverse complement strand
TTTACCGCGCGTCATTACAACCTGAACAAAGACGGCTGCGAATTCCGCTGTTTGGATTACGAGCAAGGCATGGACATGAATACCCGCGAGGGCAAGCCGTTTTTAACCATCAACGGCATCCAAACCATGTCTTATGGCTGCCAAAACCTGCTGCCGCACCATGAGGATTTGCGGCAAATCGGCGTGAACATGCTGCGCCTGTCGCCGCAAATGCACGGTATGGCGGAAATCGTCCGTATCCACCGCGATGTATTGGACGGCAAAGCCGCCCTGGCGGACGCGCTGCCCGAATTGGAAAGACTGACCACCGGCACGCTGGTGGACGGCTATTGGCACGGCCAGCCGGGTATCGAAGCCGTGAAGGAGGAATATTATGGCGTTGCCTGAAATCGTATTGCCCGCATGGGCGGGAAAAATCGGCGGCAAACTGCCGGGTAGGCCGCCGCGTTTCGCTTTGGTTTTTGCCCTCAACACCATGCTCAAACGCGGATTGCTGCCCGCCGACATGAGCCTGTTTGACGGCAAAAAATTCGAAATCGACGTATTGGACGCGGGCATCAAGGTGCGTTTCACCGCCAATGCCGAAAAATTTATCGATGCGGACTTCTTCGGCACGCCCGATTTGCGCCTTGCCGCCAACGGCATCGACTTTATGCGCATGATGATGCGCGAGGAAGACCCCGATACTTTGTTTTTCAACCGCAAACTGCAAATCGAAGGCGATACTGAACTGGGGCTGATTACCAAAAATCTGCTCGACAGCGTGGACTGGCCGTTCGGCGATTGGTTTTTGAAACGGCAGTTGTCCGACTGAACGCAGAGTTCACACATTTGGATTTGAAGTGCAAAGATTTTCCAAGCAGGAAGTCTAGTGCACATTAGTGGGATCAGGAATCGAATGAAAATACTAATGAGCCGCTTTGACAGTATTTTTTGAAAGGGAAGGATTTCAGGCAAATTTAGACATGTCCTGGTACACCATATACAGTAGTGCCGAACAACACACCTACATAACTGTTGTGTTATTCGGCACCAAATGAGGTACTTATTAAACGGGTTTGCTCAATTAAATCAGATGTTGCACTTAAAACCTAGATCCTCCAACTACTTTGCTCATCTATCGTAACGGAGCAAACTTAGCGCCTATCATGTTGTTGCATATGTTCTATCCAGAATTCGGCATTCTCAATCCCGGCTACACGCGGGTCGAACACCGGATCAAGGCCGGCTTTTTTCTGGCGGTCGTAATCATGCAGCGCACGTAAGGCGGGTTTACTGAGAAATACGATAGCAATCAGGTTGAGATAACACATGCTGCCGAAGCCTATATCACCCAAGCCCCACATCAGGCTGGCGGACTGTACGCTGCCGGTAAACACCACCGCTAAAAACACCAACCGCAGAATCATACTGAGTATCGGGTATTTCAGCTTTTGGTCGAGATAGAGCAGCGCAGTTTCGGCGATGTAGTAATAAGCCAGCAGGCAGGTAAAGGCAAAGAAGAAGATGCCTACCGCCACAAATGCGCCGCCGAAATTACCGAACACAGTACCCAATGCAGCCTGCGTGTAAGCAGAGCCGGCTTCCACGCCGGGAATATTTTCCACAAGCGGCGTTTTCATGCCGACCGGATGTACGTTATACATACCGGTAATCAGAATCATGATAGCGGTGGAGGTGCAGACAATCACGGTATCGATATACACCGAAAAGCCTTGCACCAAACCTTGTTTCACGGGATGGCTTACTTCAGCGGCAGCCGAGCTGAACGTCGCTTCGCCCGCACCGGCTACATTAGAGAACACGGCACGTCGTACACCCCAGGAAATCGCGCTACCGACAATTCCGCCGAATACCGCGTCCGTACCGAATGCGCTACCGATGATCAGGCTTAAGGTTTCGGGGATTTTAGATGCGTGGTTTATCAACACAATCAGCATCAAGCCTACATAACCTAACGCCATTAGGGGGATAATGCGGTCAGCAGCACGGGCGATGCGTTTGGTGCCGCCGAAAATCAGAAACGCCAATATCATGGAAACTGCAGCACCGGTGCTCCATGCAGGCAGTGCGAAGGCGTTCTCAAACGATGTAGCAATGGTATTGGCCTGAATGCCCGGCACTAACACGCCGTAGCTCAGGAAAATCACTACGGCTACCAGCACTGCAAAGGCTTTCATCTTTAAGCCGCGCTCGATGTAATAAGGAGAGCCGCCGCGGTATTCCGTACCGACTTTGGTTTTATAAATCTGCGCCAAAGTGGATTCTACAAACGCGCTGGCACCACCCAACAGAGCCATCACAATCATCCAAAATACAGAGCCCGGACCGCCTGCGGCAATAGCGGTCGCTACGCCGGCGATGTTGCCGACACCAATGCGTCCCGACAGCGACATGCAGAATGCCTGAAACGAAGAAATACCCGCACCGGACTCCTGCTTTTCATTCAGTAGGCGGATCATTTCAGGCAAATAGCGGAACTGCACTCCTCTAGTAATAATAGTGAAATATAAACCGACGGCCAAAGCCAGATAAACCAGGCCGTTTCCCCAGATATAGTCCACCAGTGTACTGACGATCTTTTCCATCTCTTCTCCTTTGCGTTTTTGTGTAGTTATTAGAAGTCGTCTGGAAAAAGGTTTGTGTTTGTTACAAGCCTGTCGGTTTCAGACGACCTGAGCTTTATTTTGTGTTATTCCAGAAACCAAATGGTTTTTGTTTGCGTATATTGCTCAAACGCTTCCACACCTTTGTCGCGTCCACCGAAACCGGATTGTTTGTAACCGCCGAACGGCGTGGCGATGCTGCCTTCTGAAAAGCCGTTTACCGATACCGTACCTGCCTGAATTTTGCGGGCAACACGGTGGGCGCGGCTTACATTGGATGTGTAGAACGAAGCGGCCAGTCCGTAATCCGATTGGTTCGCCAAACGGACGGCTTCCTCTTCGCTGCTGAATGCGGTTACCGCCAGCACCGGACCGAAAATTTCTTCTTGGAACACGGTCATATCCGCAGTTACACCGTCGATAATCGCCGGCTCAAAATACCAGCCGTCGCCGGTTTTGCCGCCGGTAATCAGTTTGCCGCCCTCTTTCAGCGCGGTATCGAAATAACGGCACACCTTATCAAAATGAGCTTCTTCCACCATCGGGCCGAGGTTGGTTTCAGGCAGGCGTGGATCGCCGACTTTCCAGCCTTGCTTGAGGTCGTCTGAAAGTTTGGCCAGCAGGGCATCTTTGATACTTGCTTCCACAATCAGGCGCGAACCGCAGCTGCAATTTTCACCCATATTCCAGAACGCGGCGGCTAAAATCAACGGTACCGCTTTGTCTATATCCGCATCGGCAAACACGATTTGCGGACTTTTGCCGCCGCATTCCAAGACGATTTCTTTCAAATTGCTTTGCGCCGAATATTCCAAGAAATAGCGTCCGACTTCGGTCGAGCCGGTAAAGGCCACCATGTCCACATCTTGATGCACACCCAAAGCCTTGCCGACCGTTTCCCCCAAGCCACAAACCAGCGTCAGCGCTGCTTCAGGCACGCCTGCTTCATGCGCCAGCTGCACCATGCGGTAGGCGCTCAGCGACGTCAGTTCGGCCGGTTTCACAATCACCGAATTGCCCGCTGCCAAAGCAGGTGCCACTTTCCATGCAAACATCTGCGCGGGGAAGTTCCACGGCAGCACTACGCCGACCACGCCGACCGGATCATACACAATCAAACCCAGTGCGTCGTTGCCGGTTGGCGCAACGCGACCGAAGGCTTTATCCACATATTCGGCATAGAAATAAAAGGTTTCGATGGTGGCGGGCATATCGGTGTTGATACACTCGCTGATGGGCTTGCCAGCGTCGATACAGTCCAACGCAGCGAGCTCTTCGGCGTGTTCTTCAATCAACTGCGCCCAACGCAGCAGTACGGCACGTTTTTCAGATGGGCTTTTGCCTGCCCAAAGGTCGTCTGAAAACGCAGAACGCGCGGCACGCACGGCGGCATCTATATCCTGTTCACTGCCGTCGGCGATGTAACCGATGAGTGAATTGTCGATGGGCGTGCGGTTTTCCAGCTTTCTGCCCGAATCGGCGTGGTTCGGAATCAAATTTCCCGCCCACAGGCTGCCTGTTTTGGCGGCCTCGAAGATTTGTTCAACGGTTCTCATGTGGTAGCTCCTTTATTTCAACAAAGCCGTAAATTCAGCAGCGTCCTGCATGGTCAGATTGTGCAGCGGCAGGCGCACTTTGCCGGCGGGTTTGGTACCGTTTAAGCAGCCGATTTTGGCTTTTTGGTTGTAGTCGCCCGACTCCATCGAATGCAGGGCGGGATAAAGGTCGGTAAGAATCTGGCGGGCTTTATCCCAATCTTGAGCTTGGGCGGCGTTAAACAGGGCAACCTGCTCACCTGGGAACACATTGGCCGCACCTGCAATCCAGCTTTTCACACCCCAGAAGAAGAAATCCAAAGGTTGGTCGTCGCAACCGCACACGACTTGGAAATTGTCGAATTTAGCCTGGATCATACGCAGCGCGTTAGAGAAATTGCCGGTGCTTTCTTTGATACCGACGATGTTAGGATGCTTCGCCAAATGCGCCACAGTTTCAAATTCGAGTTCTACGCCGATGCGCGCAGGGAAGTTGTATAGAATAATCGGCAAGTCGGTTTTAGACGCCACATATTCAAAGTGCTCGATAATGCCTTGCTGCGACGGCAGGCTGTATGGCGGTGCCGACAACATCAGCCCGTCGTAGCCTAATTCTTTAGCTCGGACGGCGCGTTGTGCAGCCACTTCGCTTGACATATCGCTGACACCGGCAATCAGCGTACAACGGCCGGCAGCGGCCTTCACGATGGTGTTCAATACGGTTTCGCGCTCGGCTTCCGACAAAGCGTAATACTCGCCCGTGGTACCGCAGGCTACGATGCCGCGCACGCCCTTAGCAATAAACGCCTGCACTAATTCGGCCAGCAGCGCGGTGTCCACTTGATTGTTGGCGGTAAACGGGGTAACGATGGGAACTAAAATACCTTCGATATTCATATGTTTCTCCTCTTGAAATGAATCGTGATTCGGTTTGCTCGCTTCAGAAACGGCTAAAACGGTAAGGGCTTAAATCTATTGCAGGCTGTTCTCCAAAATACAGGGCTTTCACCAGTTTTGCGGTGAGCGGTGCTTGGGTTAAGCCTAAATGCTGATGCCCGAATGCCAGCAAAATGTTTTCTTTTCGGTCGATTACCGGCAGAGAATCAGCAATCGACGGTCGGAACCCCATCCACGGCACGGCACCTTGCCGATTCAGACGACCTTTGAGCATAGGTTCTGCCAAGTGAAAGAGCTGCTCCGACCGTTCCATATTCGGCGGCGCATCCAGCCCAGCAAACTCCACCGTACCGGCCAAGCGTAAGCCCGCGTTCATCGGCGTCATGATGAATTTGCGCTCAAAGCTGCTCACCGGCACGTTCAAAATATTTAGGCTTTGAGGCAACATCAGGTGGTAACCGCGTTCCGTATCAAGCGGTACGTCGCTGCCGCACAGTTTTTTCAACCATGGTTTAGAAAACGCACCGGCAGCAATCACCACATGTTTGGCTTCAAACGCCTTACTACCGCCTATGATGCGGAACAGGTCGTCTGAAAATAATTGGATATCGGAAACGTCGGTATGTTCACTGATCGTACCTCCCGCCTGTATGAAAGCGTGCTGTAAATCAGCCGCCATACCTGCCAAATCGACCACATGACCGGTATGAGGGTAAAACAGCGCACCGCGTTGCGTATCGGCCAGCGCAGGTTCGCGTTCATGCAGACCGGCATAGTCAAGCCATTCGTTGACCACACCTAATTCATTCAACACCCTGCCGTGTTTCTGTAACGCTGATTGCCCGTTTTCGGTTTCGCACACCAACAGCGAACCGTCGATACGGATATGTTGTTCCACTCTCCATTCTTGTGCAAACTTCCTCCATGCAGCCAAAGCAAGACTGTTTAGTGCCATCAGGGCGCGGTGGCTGTGCTGGAAGCGTTTGGGCGTAAGGTTGTACAGCAGGCTGAACAGCCACGGCGTGATTTTAGGCAGGTATTTCCAGTCCAGCCGCAACGGTCCAAGCGGGTCGAGCAGCATTTTCGGCAGTTGCTTGAGCACGTCCGGCGATGCAATCGGAAACACCTGCTCGGTGGCGATATGCCCGGCATTGCCATAAGATGCGCCTCCGCATACAGTGTCCCGCTCTAACAACAGTACGCTTTCGCCGCAACGCTGCAATTCCAGCGCGATGCTCAATCCGACGATGCCGCCGCCAACCACGGCTGCAGAAAAAATTTGGCTGCTCATGATGTTTCAATTCCGTAGCGGAACGGATCATCCGCGTTTACAAAAATTTCCGATGCCGCATGAATATGTGCCTCTCCCTTGATGGTGGGGATTATCAGACCTTCCGAATGAAGGTCGTCTGAAAGTGTTTCATAAGAAGCAGCAAAGCGGCTGCCGATTATGCTTTCCTGCACCCACTCTTTTTCAGGTGGCCACAAGCCGTCCGCAGCCAAACAGGCCATCTTCGCACTGGTGCCTGTGCCGCAGGGCGAGCGGTCGTATGCTTTGCCGGGGCAGAGCACGAAGCTGCGGCTGTCTGCAGTATCGGTTTTCCCGAACAGCTCGATGTGGTCTATTTCCTGCCCGTCTTTGCCGCTAATGCCCTGCGCATTCAGCGCGGTGCGGATGCGCCATGAAATATCAGTCAATTGCTCCAGATTGTCGGGCGAGATGATGTAGCCGTGGTCATTCACCAAGAAAAACCAGTTGCCGCCCCAAGCAATATCGCCGGTGATGCTGCCAATGCCCTCAACGTCAAGCGACACGTCTTTACGGTAGCGGTAGGCCGGTACGTTGCGCACGCTGACTGAGCCGTCTTCATACAACGTGCAGCGTACATCGCCCACCGGCGTTTCGATGGTATGCGTGCCGATATCAATGCGTTTGAGGTGTTGCAGCGTTTTAATCAAACCGATGGTGCCGTGGCCGCACATACCCAAATAACCGCTGTTGTTAAAGAAAATTACACCGGCGCTAGAGGCGGGGGATTTCGGCTTGCACAACAACGCCCCTACCAAAACCTCCGAACCACGCGGCTCCAAAATCAGCGCGCGACGCAAATGGTCGAAACGTTTGGCAAAATCTGCGCACTGCTCTTGCGGGCTGTTGCCGGAAAGCTCGGGAAATCCGTCATACACTACACGGGTCGGCTCACCGCCGGTATGGGAGTCAATCACGGAAAAAGTATATTCGGTATGCGGCATAGCAAAATCCTATCGCTAAAAAACTTCCGTTAACCTTACAAAATCGCTGCTGCCGCCGTCTTGATGAATTTCCCGTTTTTTATGCGGAAATGTGCACACTCAGACACACTTAAAACAAAAAATGCCTGTCTGAAAACTATTTTCAGACAGGCATTTCCGTACGGTTACTGTTATCTTGATTTCTTAAATTCAGATGGTACCAATCCTACCAGTGCCTTAAACTGACGCGTAAATGCACTGTGATCTGAATAGCCGCAGCGGGCAGAAATTTCCGTTACCGACAAGCCTGTTTCCAACATCGCCATGGCTGCTTCGATGCGTATTTTTTGAATATATTGCGAAGGTGTGATGTGGAAAATCTTTTTGAAATAACGCTCGATTTGGGCGGTGGAAAGACGTGAAACGGCTTCCAAGTCTTTCATTTTTATGTTTTGGTCGAAGTGGCCGGCAATGTATTTTTCAATCAGCGCGACTTTTTTATTCAGCTCAGGGCGGTTGCTGTCATTGGTTTCCACATCCACAGACACACCAAGCATGGCAATAATTTCACCCAAAGGATTGCGCACCGGCATTTTATGCGTGATACACCAGCCCAGTTCTCCCGAAGCATAAGTATGCAGCTCCAGCTTATTGTTGATGATTTTGCCGTCGTTCAAAACTTCCCTGTCCTGCTGTGTATAACGTTGTCCCCATTCCGACTGAAACAGGTCTTCCGATGTTTTCCCAATCAAAGCCGCCATATCTGACAATTGTAAGCGGTGCAACAGCGTATCGTTGGCATAGACATACTCCGCCCGCATGTTTTTTACAAAAAACACCGTACTGGGCAATACCTGCAAGACAGGTGCAAACATGTTCAGACTGCGGATAAGGTCATTCACATTTTCCGGACAAACTGAAAGAGGAAAAGGGCTGGAAGGCATGGTTGTTGGTATCCGTGAAAGTTACGATAATAAAATATCTCGAATCATTGCAGGTATACATCTAAATACACTTTGAACATACGCGAAGCCAAAGTTGCCGTCCAGCTTGAATTTTCAGATTCATTAGTAGCGCCGCCCATCTTTTTCATAAAAATAGCAGAGGTGGTAAAAACATACTTGACTAAATAATCATGTGTTTTCCTGATTTTTACTGCTGATTTTGATTTCAAAATAAAGAAGGTCGTCTGAAACCTGTTTCCAGTTTTCAGACGACCTTCTTTCATCTGCATCCGTTTTAATCCGTCATTAGTCTTTCAATGCAGCCAATACTTTGCCGGCGATTTCATTCAAGCCCACGGTTTGCGCCTGATTGTCGCGGCGTTCGGCGTATTCGACATTGCCTTCTTTCAAGGCGCGGTCGCCGATGACGATGCGGTGCGGGATGCCCAAAAGCTCGGAGTCGTTGAGCAACACGCCTGCGCGTTCGTCGCGATCGTCGAGGAGGACGTCTGCGCCTGCCGCCAGCAGTTCGGCGTAGATTTTGTCGGCGGCTTCGCGTACGGCGTCTGATTTTTTGTAGTTCATCGGCACGATAACGACTTCAAACGGCGCCATCGCTTTTGTCCAGATGATGCCTTTTTCGTCGTTGTTTTGCTCGATGGCGGCGGCAACGACGCGGGTGATGCCGATGCCGTAGCAGCCCATTTCCATGATTTGCGATTTGCCGTTGTTGTCGAGGAAGCTTACGTTCATGGCTTGGGTGTATTTGTCGCGCAATTGGAAAACGTGTCCGACTTCGATGCCGCGCGCCAGTTTCAGATGGCCTTGTCCGTCGGGGCTTTCGTCGCCTTCGACGACGTTGCGCAAATCGACGAATTCAGGCTCGGCGGCGTCGCGGCCGAAGTTGAAGCCGGTATAGTGGTAGTCGTCTTCGTTCGCGCCGATAACCCAGTCCGCCCCTTTTTCGGTGGCGAAATCGGCATAAACTTTACCTTTGAAGCCGACGGGGCCGAGCGAGCCGCCGTTTGCGCCGAACTGCGCACGGATGGCGGCAGGGTCTGCCATGATCAGCGGCGATTTTACGCCTGCGAGTTTTTCGGCTTTGATGTCGTTGAACTCATGGTCGCCGCGCAACAGCAATAAGACGATTTCGCCTTCGTTTTCGCCTTCGACCACGATGGATTTCAGTGTTTTTTCAATCGGAATGCTGAGGAAGTCAACCAATGAATCAATGGTTTTGACGTTCGGCGTGTGCACTTTGGTCAGCTCTGCCTGAGCGGCCGCGCGTTCGCCTTTGAGCGGCAAGGTCGGTGCCAGCTCGATATTGGCGGCGTAATCGGAAGTGTCGCTGTATGCAATCACATCTTCGCCGCTTTCCGCCAACACTTGAAACTCGTGCGAACCGGTGCCGCCGATGCTGCCGGTGTCTGCGGCGACGGGGCGGAACTCCAAGCCCAGACGGGTGAAGATGCGGCAGTAAGCGTCATACATGGCATCATAGGTCGTCTGAAGCGAGGCGTAGTCGGCATGGAAGGAATAAGCGTCTTTCATGACGAACTCGCGCGCACGCATGACACCGAAGCGCGGGCGCACTTCGTCGCGGAATTTGGTTTGGATGTGGTAAAAGTTTTTCGGCAGCTGTTTGTAGCTGTTGATTTCTTTGCGCACGATGTCGGCGATGACTTCCTCGCAGGTCGGGCCCATGCAGAAATCGCGGTCGTGGCGGTCTTTCAGGCGCAGCAGTTCTTTACCGTAAAATTCCCAGCGGCCGGACTCCTGCCACAGCTCGGCAGGCTGCACCACCGGCATCAGCAACTCCACGCTGCCCGCGCGCGCCATTTCTTCGCGCACGACGTTTTCGACTTTGCGCAACACGCGCAGCCCCATCGGCATCCAAGTATAAAGGCCGGACGCGTTGGCTTTAATCAGGCCGGCGCGAATCATCAGCTTGTGGCTGGCAAGCGCGGCTTCGGCGGGGGCTTCTTTCAAGGTGGAAATGAAAAATTGGCTGGCTTTCATGGTGTGTTTTTCTGTGTAAAAAAGTAAGCGTGTATTGTAACGCGAAAGGCAGGGGGATTGAAGTTTTTCCCCATAGGGCGACAGCCGATGCCTTGCTTGTTCGGTCAACTCATTTGACATTTATCGGGCGTGTCAATCACTTTTTATACACAATCCCGCATTGGCTTGTTTTGCTTATAAATTTTTCCCATAAAGGCTTTGAAATTTTTTATTTTTATAACCAATTGATTTTATTGTATTTTATTTGACTATTTTTTAAGCACCGAAAGGCTTGGGTTGTTCCAAAAGCAAAAATTCCGATTACCCAAAGCTTATCAACAAACTTATCCACAGAGTTTGTGTATAGATTGATGTCGTCTGAAACCATACCGTTCGATAGGTTTTTAAAAGCCCGTAACGAGGTCTTTCTGTTAAGATGATGCCTTCACTATTTTCACGTCATCCCATCTATGTCCGCACACGAATTACACCTGCTTTCCCGCGCCAAAATGTTCAACGGTCATCAAGAGCAATACCGCTGCTTTTCCGAAACCTGTCAAACCGATATGACTTTCGGCATCTACCTGCCGCCGCAGGTATTGAAAGGCTATCCCGCGCCGGTCTTGTATTTCTTGTCGGGATTGCACGGCGACGGCTCGGAACTGATACGCCAAACCGGCATCCAGCGTTTTGCCGCGCAATGGAACATCATCGTCGTTTTTCCCGACACCTCGCCGCGCGGCAGCCATATCAGCGACAGCGCGAACGAATTTATCGGACAGGGCGCGGGATTTTACATTGACGCGACCGAACAGCCGTGGGCGGCACATTATCAGATGTACAGCCATATCAGCCGCGAGCTGCCCGAGTGGGTGGAACGGCATTTCCCCGCCACTCAAGAACGCAGCATCGCAGGTTTCAGCATGGGCGGACACGGCGCGCTTTCCATCGCCCTGAAAAATTCGGGACGCTATGCCGCCGTTTCCGCGTTCGCCCCCTTGTGCCATCCGACCGCCAGCCGGGGCGGAAAGCAGGCGTTTGCCGCCTATCTGGGCGCGGAATCGGAGGCTTGGCAGGCATACGACAGCGCATCGCTCGTTCAGACGGCCTCACGCAAGCTGCCGATACTCATCGACCAAGGCAGCATCGATCCGCTGTTCCCCGACGAATTGCAACCCGAAGCCTTCGTCAACGCCGCCCGCGCCAACGGCTTCAACGTGCAATACAAAGTCCGCCCCGGCTACGGACACGATTATTTCTTCATCGTCAGCTTTATCGACTCGCATATCGAGTTTCATGCTGAGGCATTGGGTTTGTAAATCCACTATAAATTTAATCCACTATATAAAGAAAGGTCGTCTGAAACTTTTTCAGACGACCTTTTTGATCTTTCACACTTAATTAGTGTTGATGATGATGGTGTTCATGCCGTTCAGCCGCGCGTTTCGTTCCGACGGGCATAATCAGCGTTGCATAGGCATTGTCTTGTTGGCAAACACTTCTATCGGCATAATCCGCCTGATGGGCGGCTTTGATTTTCCACAAACCTTCAATCAAAGGAATCACGTTGACGACGCCGTCTTTATCCGTTTTCCCTGAGAAACCTTGCGGCTCGCGGTGGTCGTGTGTAGCCGCCAAATCCATTTCCGCCAGCGTATCCGAGCTTGCCGTTACCGTCGCTTTTGCCAACGGTTTGCCTTTATAAAGCACTTTAATCGGCAACAGACCGCCAGCCTTGACTTCATTCGGATTTTTCAGCGGCACCAGCTCCAATTCATGACCGACCGGACGGGTCAATACGCTTTCATCCACGCCTGCGCTGCCCACTTGCAAAAACGCTTTGCCGAACATCTGAGCCTGTTCGCAATAAGTCGCGCCGGGCAGGTCTTTCAAGGTTTTCTGTTTCCAGCCTTCGCTGTTTTGCGACCAGAACGTCGGTTTATACACCGCGCCGACCCAATAAGAGCCGTCTTTCAGGCGGGATTTGGAAACATATTGGTAATTTTCGCCTTTATTCGTCAAATCGACCGTTTTTCCGGATTTGTCCGTCAATTGCAGCGGTTTGAAAATATGCACGCGGTCGTCGGCGATTTTTTCAACATTCGGGAAATCATGGCTGTAACCCAAATCCGCTTTCAACGTACTGCCCGAATCCAAACGCACCGGAGCCGACACCCACAAATCATGCGCCTGCGCCGCCATGCTCAAGCCCAATGCGCCAAGTATCCATAATTTTTTCATGTTTCTTCCTCAAATTTGATTGTTTACGGTTCAAAAGCCAACGGAAAGCCCGAAAAGCAAGGCAACCTTACTCTTTTTATTTCGAAATGTAAATATTATTGATGATTGTTTGTAGTTACAAAGAACTATAAATCCTTAAAGGGACAACAGAAAACAAGAGGTCGTCTGAAAACCTTGAATTTCCACATCAGTATTGTCAATT
>CAKARM010000029.1:0-12857 GCA_916720585.1 uncultured Neisseria sp. | reverse complement strand
CGCGGCAAGCTGACGCTCGACCACGATTTGCGTGGCGATGCCCGCGTGGTCGGTGCCGGGAATCCAGGCGGTGTTGCAGCCTTTCATGCGGTAGTAGCGGGTCAGACCGTCCATAATGGTTTGGTTGAAGGCATGGCCCATGTGCAGCGTGCCGGTTACGTTGGGCGGCGGCAGTTGGATGGAAAAAGACGGTTTGGTCAAATCCATATCGGGCTGGAAATAACCTTGGGTTTCCCAGTTTTGATAGTGTTTGGATTCGATTTCGGCGGGATTGTATTTGTCTAACATGGTAAAAAATGCTGTCTGTAAAAGGGTTTGCGGGCAAACGTCTGTTTAAAAAATAATTGCGGATTATAGCGCAAAAAGGTCGTCTGAAACGGAATATCGTTTCAGACGACCTTTTTGAAACAAATCGAAACGGGCTTATTTGCCTTTGTCGGATTTGGCTTCTTTTTTCAAGGAAGCGTACAACTCAGGGTCGCGGTTTTTCAGCAGGGAGGCAATCGCCAAGTCGTCGCGGTTTACTTTTGCCAAGTCAACGCGTTCGATGTGTACCAAGCGCAGCAGCTCGCGTACAGGTTTGGGCATATTGCGGCCAGATTCGTAACGTGAACCACCGGACTGAGTTACGCCGATACGGCTCCAAAAGTCCATTTGGTTCAAACCGAGTTTTTTGCGGATATCGCGGATGTTGTCAATTTTCTCAAACGACTTCATGAAAATTCCTTTTTCTTCTGTATTGTTTGTTGATAAGCAATTCTGCTTCTTCACATTGGGAAAGTGCAAATTAGTTTTCGGCAGCAAAGTTCCTTACAGGGGAAATCATTAATTGCGGCATAGAAAACTATCTATACTGAATTGTTAGACAGTATATTCGAAAGAAGTTTTGTAGAATTCTTCATAAATTGGCTAAATATTTCCAAGTTAAATATTTTATAGAAGAAAAAACATTTAAAACAATAGGATAGTAATTGGGTATCGGTAATATTTTACACAAATAAACAGTCGTTTCGGGAATGTTGCGTTTGACATTATTTATTATACATAATTGTTTTGCATGAAATTATGGAGAAAGTACAGTGGAGATGGGCAAATTTGTCTATATCTCAGTCCGATGTTTAGATCTGGATTGGGTGGTCGGGAATGGTTTTGATAGGGGCAATTTAAAAGGTCGTCTGAAAACGAGGTTTGCGGGTTTCGCCAACAACCTTGTTTATATTTCAGACGACCTTTTTGCTTTGAAAGCGGGATGGTTTGACAGATTAGGGTTTGCCGGTGGCGGGGCTGATGGTCAGGATTTCGTAGCCGGTTTCTGTCACTAAAACTTCATGTTCCCATTGGGCGGAGAGGGAGCGGTCTTTGGTTACAACCGTCCAGCCGTCGTTTAGGATGCGCAGGTGGCGTTTGCCTTGGTTGATCATCGGCTCGATGGTGAAAATCATGCCGGGCTTCAGGACGACGCCTTGTCCTTTCCGACCGTAGTGCAGGACTTGCGGGGCTTCGTGGAAACCGCGTCCGATGCCGTGGCCGCAAAATTCTTGTACGACGGAGTAGCCTGCGTTTTCGGCAACTTGTTGGCAGGCGTAGCCGATGTCGCCCAAGGTCGCGCCGGGTTTGACGGCGGCGATGCCCGCCATCATGGATTCGTGGGTGATGTCGATCAGGCGTTGGGCGATGGGGGAGACTTTGCCGACGGTAAACATACGGCTGGAGTCGCCGTGGAAGCCGTCTTTTTTGATGGTCAGGTCGATGTTGATGATGTCGCCTTCTTTGAGCGGCTTGTCGTCGGGAATGCCGTGGCAGATGACGTGGTTGACGGAGGTGCAGCAGGATTTGGGGTAGGGCGGGTTGCCGTAGTGCAGGGGGGCGGGATAGCCGCCTTGGACGTTGACGTGGTAGTCGTAAACGAGTTTGTCGATTTCGTTGGTGGTTACGCCGGGTTTGACGAATTGTCCGATGTAGTCGAGGGCTTCGGCGACGAGTTTGCCCAGTTCGCGCATTTTCTCGATTTCTTCGGGGGTTTTAATGATGATTTCGTTCATGTTGTTTCCTTGATGGTTTCAGACGACCTTGTTGCGGCACAAAGGTCGTCTGAAAGGGAAGGGGATGAGTCGGCAGCTTGCTTTTGGAACACTGCAACGAGGTGTGCGGACGTTTCGGCTTTACTTTTTGATTTGGGGCTGATGCCTGAAGTTCAAATTAAAGTCGAATGCCAGTCCGCACTAGAATAGATTGTCAATGACTTCTTTGGATTTGGAAGGAGTCTTAGGTTTCGGCGTCGGCTTAGGTGCCGGCTTGGCTGCTTCGGGTTGGCGTTGTTCGGGTTTCGCCGCGGGTTTGGATTCGGTCGGCTGTTCCGACGGCGTACGTCTGTTGCCTGCTGCGGCGGGTGTGCTGCGCGGCGTTTTTTCTTCGATATCGGGCGTTTCGGTTACAGCAGGTTTGGCGTTTGCTTTGTTATTGGCAGGTTTGTCTTCTGAGGCTTCGTCCTCAGTCGGGGCGGTGTTGCTGTTTTTGCCGTTTGATTTGTTTTTGGGCGGGATGACGGGATTTCTGGAATCGGTTTTTTCGTCATCGTCAAGCTCGGCTTTGGCGGCAGGCTTGGTTCTGTCCTCTTCGGGAGCGCCGATGGGGCGCCAGACTTCGACAGGGGTGTCTTTGGGAACGGGTTTGTTTTTAATGGCTTCGCGTTCTTGGGAGTCGTGGCTTTTGATGGTGCTGATGACGCCGATGACCAAGGCGGCAACAGCAATGATGCAGACGCCGAAAAAGGCTCCGATTAAATGTTTGGGTTTGAGTTGGAATGAGGATTTAGGGGTTTTGGACATGATAAATCGGTAAAAATGAAATCAATCGGGCGGATTGTATCGTAATAGGTCGTCTGAAACAAAATCAGGTTTCAGACGACCTGTCAGTCAAGGGGCAATCCTATGGCTGTGGGGTGTAGTTTTGATACAGGGTAACGACTTTTTGTACGCCCACGGTGGTGCTGACGCGTTGGGTAACTTTTTCTTGTTCTTCAGGCGTCAGGATGCCCATCACATAGGTCACGTTGCCGTAGGTCACGATTTTGACGCGTGCCTGCGTGGTGGGTTTGAGGCCCAAAAGAGCGGTACGGACTTTGGATGTGCCCCATGTGTCGTTGGTTACGTCGCCGAAGGTGCGTCCTTGGGGGGCAACGGTGATGTAGTTGTACACGCCTTCGGCGGCTTGTTCGGCACGGGCGATTTGTTCGACGAATTGTTTTTCGCCTTCAGTGGCGACTTGTCCGAGCAGCAGCAGGTGGCGGTTGTAGCCGACGACGTTGAGTTTGGGGGTATAACCCTGCGCTTGGTTGTTTTGGCGCAGGTAGGAGCGGGCGGTAGTTTCGACGCGTACCGCCATTACGTTGTCGTCGGTTTGCGCGCCTGTGGTGCGGCGGTCAACGGCGGATTTGGTGCCGACTGCCGCGCCGCCGAGGAGTACGCCGACACAGCCGCTGAGTGTCAAGCTGAGGAGGAGGGCGGTCAGAACGGGTGCGGTATGACGTTTGATGTTCATATTTTTTCCTTGATGATGGGTTCGGCGGATATGTTTCAGACGACCTTTAAAAGAGGTCGTCTGAAAAAAAAGGCTTACATTCCTTCAAGCAACATGGAGTCGATGCAGTCGCACATGGCATGTATCAGCAGGATATGGTTTTCCTGAATGCGGGCGGTGCGCGGGTAGGGGACGTTGAGCAGTACGTCGGTGTCTTTGAGCATGGCGGCGATTTTGCCGCCGTCGCGGCCGGTCATGGCGATGACGTGCATATCGCGTTCGTGTGCCGCTTTGATGGCCTCGATAACGTTGGCGGAGTTGCCGGAGGTGGAAATGCCGACCAAAACGTCGCCGGCACGTCCGAGCGCGCGCACTTGTTTGCTGAACACATGGTCAAAGCCGTAGTCGTTGCCGATGGCGGTCAGCGCGGAAGTGTCCGTCGTCAGCGCGACGGCGGCAAGTTCCATGCGCTCTTTTTCAAAGCGTCCGGTCATTTCGGCGGCGAAGTGCTGCGCGTCGGCAGCCGAACCGCCGTTGCCGCAGGCTAAAATTTTGCCGTCGTTCATCAGGCATTGCAGCATCAATTCCGCTGCTTGAGCAGTCGGCTCGACCAATACTTTTTCGGCTTCCTGTTTGGCATGGATGCTTTCGGCGAAATGGGCGGCAACGCGCTCTTGTAATGTCGTCATATCGTCAACCTGTAATATTCTTTATCCATTCGGGCGGGCGGTTTCCTTCTATCAGCACCGCATCGATGCGGCACGCGCTATCCGTCATGCCGTTTTGTTGCAGATAATACTCCGCAGACCGTTGCAGTTTCAATAACTTAGACGGCGAAATACTGTATGCGGCACCGCCGAAACCCTGATTTTTGCGGTATTTTACTTCAACAAACAGAATCATGTTACCGTTTTTGACAATCAAATCGATTTCACCGTAAGCGCAGTGCCAGTTGCGCGTCACGAGTTTGCAGCCTTGCGAAAGAAGAAACGCCAGCGCGGCATCTTCGCCCGCCACCCCTTGTTTGTGGTTCAGACGCATGGAGGTTTACCCCGTATAATATCGTTATATTGTTTTCAGACGACCTGATAAAGCCATGTTTCAAAAACACCTTCAAAAAGCCGCCGACAGTATTGAAAAACGGACATTATACGTTGTCGCCACGCCCATCGGCAATTTGGCGGACATCACCCTGCGCGCACTCGCCGTCCTGCAAAAAGCCGACATTATCTGCGCCGAAGATACGCGCGTTACCGCACAGCTTCTGAGTGCATACGGCATACAGGGCAAGCTCGTCAGCGTGCGCGAGCATAACGAACAGCAAATGGCGGACAAAATCATTAACCATCTTTCAGACGACCTCACTGTCGCACAAGTTTCCGACGCAGGTACGCCCGCCGTCTGCGATCCGGGTGCGAAACTTGCCCGCCGCGTGCGCGAGGCAGGGTTCAAGGTCGTCCCCGTTGTCGGCGCGAGTGCGGTCATGGGGGCATTGAGCGTCGCAGGCGTTACCGAACCCAATTTCTACTTCAACGGCTTTCTGCCGCCAAAATCCGGCGAACGGCAGAAGCTGCTTGCCAAATGGGCGCAGGCTGATTTCCCCGTTGTGATGTTTGAAACCCCGCACCGCATCGAAGCCACCCTTGCCGACATGGCGGCCCTCTTCCCCGAACGCAGCCTGACCCTGGCCCGAGAAATCACCAAAACCTTCGAAACCTTCCTCAGCGGCACGGTTACTGAAATTCAGACGACCCTGAAAAACGACGGCAATCAGGCGCGCGGCGAAATGGTGCTCATCCTCCATCCTGCGCCCCGTGAAAAACACGATACCTTGCCCGATGCCGCCCAAAACGTTATGAAAATCCTCGCCGCCGAACTGCCCACCAAGCAGGCCGCCGAACTTGCCGCTAAAATTACCGGCGAAGGCAAAAAAGCCTTGTATGATTTGGCATTGGAGTGGAAACGGGTTTCAGACGACGTTTGAAGGTGGGGTCGTCTGAAAAAAGAGGGAAGGGTGGTTGTTGAATGATGATGGTATTAACGTGGGTTATGTCCTGAATCACAGAATATTCTGCGAAAAGAAAATCTGCCAAAGACTTGCCTGGTTTATATCGTTTTATTTTAAACGAAATAAAACAGAAACCCTCATAAAGCCTGATGTCGAAGGTCGTCTGAAACGTTCAGACGACCTGCTTTTAGAATTAAGATGAAAATATTGAAAATTCTGCAATCTAATGTCTGTAATTGTATGTAATGCGTGATATAATGCGAACTCTTTGCCTTACGTTAAGGCAAAGTCGGATATGAACTCACAAAGATTAACATATTGCTTGACGTTCATAGGCTTCTTGATTATATTTAGCCTCGCATTACTGTCGGGATTTCCCGTTTTTATGAAGCAGATTCTCATCTTACAAATTCTGGTTTTGGCAGCGGTTGCGCTGATTAGCGCCGCATTTTCAGGTTTGGCAGGATTTTGGTCTGCTGTCGCAGGCGGGTTTTCCTATCTTATTCCCTCCGCTTTCGCAGTTTTACTTTTAAAACTTTCCAAGTGTAACCCTTTGTATCATGGTAAAGCGTTCATTATTGGGGAAGTTTTAAAAGTAGTGCTGTCGCTGGTAATGATGCTTGCCGTATTCGCAGTTTGGCATCAGTCTTTGATATTCTTTCCGTTCTTGTTCGGATTGCTCGGTGTCAGCCATTTGGTTTTTTTAGTATTGTTGAGAGTGAAGCATTATGGCAGGTGACAAAATTACTGCTACTGATTACATCACGCACCACTTGCAAAGTTTGACCAGTCTTTCCGATGTCGCTAAAGGACAAGGCTTGGATAATATTGCTGATTTTTCTTTTATTAATATTGATGCAATATTTTTCTCTGTATTGTTGGGTGTAATCGGAAGTTTCCTACTTTTGCGTGGGGCTAGAAAGGCGACGGCGGGTGTGCCCGGGCGTTTTCAGGCTGCCGTTGAGATTCTGTTTGAGTTTGTGGATGATATGTGTAAAAGCATTATTCACAACGAGCAATCTCGAAAAGCCATTGCCCCGTTAGGTTTGACGCTGTTTGTATGGATTTTCCTGATGAATGCCATGGATATGCTGCCGGTTGATTTGTTCCCGTGGCTGTGGCAAAACATTATTACCGGTAATCATCATGCATTGTTGCGTATTGTACCGACCGCAGATTTGAATACCACATTAGCGTTGGCTATCGGTGTCTTGGTGATTTGTATTTATTACAATATCAAAATCAAAGGTATCCGTGGTTGGATTCATGAGTTGTTCAGCGCTCCGTTCGGCGCCAAACTTGCTCCCGCCAACTTCCTTTTGAATCTGGTCGAATTCCTTTCTAAAACAGTTTCTCACGGTATGCGGTTGTTCGGTAACATGTATGCCGGCGAGCTGGTGTTCCTTCTGATTGCTTTGCTGGGTGGCGCTTGGGCGACATCTGGAAGCGTTGAAGTGTTGGATCCGATTCTGTTTGGTTTCCACATCCTTGCCGGATTGGCATGGGCGATTTTCCATATTTTGGTGATTACCCTGCAGGCATTTATCTTTATGGCCTTGGCGTTTGTCTATATCGGACAAGCTCATGATGCACATTAATTTATTAGGTAGTTTTTCATTAACTTTCTTTGTTTTCTCAAGGAGTAAAAAATGGGTTTGGTAGCAATTGCATGTGGTTTGATCGTAGCATTGGGTGCATTGGGTGCCTCTATCGGTATCGCAATGGTCGGTTCCAAATATCTGGAGTCTTCTGCTCGTCAACCTGAATTGATTGGTCCGCTGCAAACTAAATTGTTCCTGATTGCTGGTCTGATTGATGCTGCATTCCTGATTGGTGTGGCTATTGCACTGTTGTTCGCCTTCGTTAAACCATTTGGTGCATAATCAAGCGGCGTGATCCGTCTAGGTACAGACTTCGGTCTGTTTGATTAACACTAGTACGAAGGTTAACTAACGTGAATATTAATGCAACCTTATTCGCTCAAATCATCGTCTTTTTCGGTTTGGTTTGGTTTACCATGAAATTCGTGTGGCCGCCAATCGCAAAAGCATTGGATGAGCGTGCCGCAAAAATTGCCGAAGGCTTGGCTGCTGCCGAGCGCGGTAAGAGCGATTTTGAACAGGCAGAGAAGAAAGTTGCAGAACTCTTGGCTGAAGGGCGTAACCAAGTTTCCGAAATGGTAGCAAACGCCGAAAAACGTGCCGCCAAAATCGTAGAAGAAGCGAAAGAGCAAGCTACTGTCGAGGCAGTGCGGATTACAGCACAAGCTAAAGCTGATGCCCAGCAAGAAATGAACCGTGCACGCGAAGTTTTGCGTGAACAAGTTGCTGCGTTGGCGGTTAAAGGTGCAGAGTCTATTTTGCGCAGTGAAGTAGATACTTCAAAACATGCGCAGCTGCTCAGTGCTTTAAAACAGGAGCTGTAATCTTATGGCTGAGTTCGCAACGATTGCCAGACCTTATGCGAAAGCATTGTTTAATCTGGCGCAGGAAAAAAACCAAATTGAGTCTTGGTTGGGCGGACTGGAAGAATTAGCCGCGGTTGTTCAAAATCAGAAAGTAATTTCTTTTCTTGAGCAACCTGAAATCAATACTTCTGAAAAGGTAAATGTACTTGCCGAACTCGTTGAATTAAAAAGTGATGAATTGAAGAATTTCATTACTGTTCTGGCAGAGCAAAAACGTTTGCCTGTATTGCCTGAAGTCTATGCTCAATATCAAGCTTTAACCTTGTCATTCAATCATACTAAGTCCGCTGTAATTTACAGTGCTTATCCATTGACTGAAGATCAATTGGCTGAGTTGGCTGAAATATTGAAAAAACGCTTTGACAGTAAGTTGCAGATTACAACTGAAGTCGCGCCTGAATTAATTGGCGGTGTCAAAGTTGAAGTGGGTGACCAGGTCTTGGATTTGTCGGTACAGGGTAAATTGAATGCCCTGTATGCGACTATGACAAATTAGGAGAGTTTTCATGCAGCTTAATCCTGCTGAAATTAGCGATTTGATTAAAGCTAAAATTGAAAATCTGTCTGGAAATACAGAAGTACGTACCCGTGGTACGGTTATTTCTGTAACAGACGGTATTGTTCGTATTCATGGCTTGTCAGACGCAATGCAAGGTGAGATGCTCGAATTCCCGGGTAACACTTTCGGTTTGGCGATGAACTTGGAGCGCGACTCCGTCGGCGCCGTAGTGTTGGGTGAATACGAACATATTAAAGAAGGCGACACAGTTACTTGTACCGGCCGTATTTTGGAAGTACCTGTCGGTCGTGAATTGGTTGGTCGCGTTGTAGATGCATTGGGTCGCCCGATTGATGGCAAAGGCCCGATCAACACATCTTCCACAGCGCCAATCGAAAAAATTGCACCGGGTGTAATTGCCCGTAAATCAGTTGACCAACCTATGCAAACCGGTCTGAAGGCTATTGACTCAATGGTTCCGATTGGTCGCGGTCAACGTGAGCTGATCATTGGTGACCGTCAAACAGGTAAAACAGCCGTAGCATTGGATGCTATTGTCAACCAAAAAGGTACGGGCGTTATCTGTATTTATGTTGCAATCGGTCAAAAAGCATCTTCTATTGCCAACGTAGTACGCAAATTGGAAGAGCATGGCGCAATGGAGCACACTATTGTGGTTGCGGCGACTGCTTCTGAAGCTGCGGCTTTGCAATATATCGCACCTTATGCAGGTTGTACGATGGGCGAGTTTTTCCGCGACCGCGGTGAAGACGCATTGATTGTATATGATGACTTGTCCAAACAAGCTGTTGCTTACCGTCAAATTTCCCTGTTGCTGCGCCGTCCTCCAGGTCGTGAAGCATATCCTGGCGACGTTTTCTATCTTCACTCCCGCTTGTTGGAGCGTGCTGCCCGTGTAAATGAGCACGAAGTTGAAAAACTGACTAATGGCGAAGTGAAGGGCAAAACAGGCTCTCTGACTGCATTGCCGATTATTGAAACGCAAGCCGGCGACGTCTCTGCATTCGTACCGACAAACGTGATTTCGATTACCGACGGTCAGATTTTCTTGGAAACCGACTTGTTTAACGCCGGTATCCGTCCTGCGATTAATGCCGGTATTTCGGTATCGCGCGTAGGTGGTGCTGCGCAAACCAAAGTAATCAAAAAACTGGGTGGCGGTATCCGTTTGGCACTTGCCCAATATCGTGAGTTGGCAGCCTTCTCGCAATTTGCTTCTGATTTGGATGAAGCTACACGCAAACAGCTGCAACACGGTGAAGTGGTTACTGAATTGATGAAGCAAAAACAATTCAGCACTTTGGATACAGCTGAAATGGCTTTGACCTTGTGGGCCATTAATAATGGTTCTTACGAAGATGTACCGGTATCCAAGGCATTGGCCTTCGAAGCAGAATTTTTGAGCTTTGTACGCACTCAGCATCCTGGTGTTTTAGAAGCAATCAACGCATCAGGTGCGATGTCCGATGAAAGCGAAAAAGCATTGACCGAAGCCATGAATTCTTTCAAATCTTCTTATGTTTACCAAGCCTAAGAACTGAAATGAAAGGAGTCTGAAATGGCAGTCGGAAAAGAGATTCTCACCAAAATCCGTAGTGTTCAAAATACCCAAAAGATCACTAAAGCGATGCAGATGGTGTCAACCTCTAAAATGCGGAAGACTCAGGAACGGATGCGCTTGGCGCGTCCGTATGCCGAAAAAGTACGGACAGTTATGAGTCATTTGGCGCGAACCCATGAAGATCACGGTATTAAATTATTGGCACCTCATCGTGAAACACGTCGGGTAGGTTTTATTTTAATCACCTCTGATAAAGGTCTTTGCGGTGGTTTGAACGCGAATGTTTTGAAGAAATTCTTAGCGCAAGTCCAAGAGTACCAAGAACAAGGCATTGAAGTTGATGTCGTCTGTTTAGGTAGTAAAGGTTTGGCAGCTTGTCAAAACATCGGTTTGAACGTTATTGCCAGTGCGATTAATTTGGGTGATACCCCAAAAATGGAATTGCTGCTTGGTCCATTGACTGAAATCTTCCAACGTTACGAGAAGCATGAGTTAGATAAGATACATCTGGTGTATTCATGTTTTGTGAATACCATGCGTCAAGAACCACGGTTGGAGGTTCTGCTGCCTATCGGCGAAAATGTGATAGAAGACGAGGAGAGTTATTCTTCATTCAGTTGGGAATACCGTTATGAGCCAAGTCCTGTCGCTGTGTTGGAATATCTGGTTCGCCGCTATTTAGAGTCTGTGGTTTACCAAGCATTGAGTGACAATATGGCATCTGAGCAAGCTGCGCGTATGGTGGCAATGAAAGCAGCCACCGACAATGCGGGCAATGCCATTAAAGAGTTGCGTTTGGTATATAACAAATCGCGTCAAGCTGCGATTACCACGGAATTGTCAGAAATTGTAGCAGGTGCGGCGGCAGTTTAATGTCGTCTGAAACCTGAACAGGAAATTAGGATACGATAATGAGCCAAGGCAAAATCGTACAAATTATTGGTGCGGTAGTTGACGTGGAGTTCCCGCGTGATGCCATTCCGCGTGTTTACGACGCCCTGAAATTGGATGCAAACGGCCTGACTTTGGAAGTGCAACAGCTTCTGGGTGACGGCGTAGTCCGTACTATTGCAATGGGTAGTTCGGATGGTTTGAAACGCGGCATGACTGTAAGCAATACAGGTGCGCCGATTACAGTACCGGTAGGTAAAGGTACTTTGGGACGTATTGTCGATGTATTGGGTACGCCTGTTGATGAAGCAGGTCCGATTGATACCGACAAACACCGTGCCATCCATCAGACAGCTCCGAAATTTGATGAACTGTCTGCGACTACTGAGCTGTTGGAAACCGGCATTAAAGTGATTGACTTGCTGTGTCCGTTTGCTAAAGGCGGTAAAGTAGGTCTGTTCGGTGGTGCCGGTGTAGGCAAAACCGTCAACATGATGGAATTGATTAACAACATCGCCAAAGCACATAGCGGTTTGTCCGTGTTTGCAGGTGTGGGTGAGCGTACCCGTGAAGGTAATGACTTCTACCACGAGATGAAAGATTCCAATGTATTGGACAAAGTGGCGATGGTTTACGGTCAGATGAACGAACCTCCGGGTAACCGTCTGCGTGTAGCCTTGACCGGTTTGACGATGGCCGAATACTTCCGTGATGAAAAAGACGAAAGCGGCAAAGGCCGTGACGTATTGTTCTTCGTGGACAATATCTACCGTTACACCCTGGCCGGTACCGAAGTATCCGCATTGTTGGGCCGTATGCCTTCAGCAGTAGGTTACCAACCGACATTGGCTGAAGAAATGGGTCGTTTGCAAGAGCGTATTACCTCTACCCAAACAGGCTCCATTACTTCTATTCAAGCCGTATATGTACCTGCGGATGACTTGACTGACCCGTCTCCTGCAACGACATTTGCCCACTTGGACGCTACTGTCGTATTGAGCCGTGATATTGCCTCCTTGGGTATTTACCCAGCAGTTGACCCACTCGATTCCACTTCGCGCCAACTGGATCCGATGGTATTGGGTCAAGAACACTATGATGTAGCCCGCGGCGTACAATCTACCCTGCAAAAATACAAAGAATTGCGCGATATTATTGCCATTCTGGGTATGGACGAATTGTCAGACGAAGATAAACTGACCGTGATGCGTGCGCGTAAGATTCAACGCTTCCTGTCGCAACCGTTCCACGTTGCCGAAGTATTTACCGGCTCTCCCGGCAAATATGTATCGCTGCGTGACACCATTGCCGGCTTTAAAGCTATCTTGAACGGTGAATACGACCATCTGCCTGAACAAGCTTTCTACATGGTAGGCGGTATCGAAGAAGCGGTCGAGAAAGCGAAAACCTTAAACTAAGGAGGTCGGCATGAGCATCATGCGAGTTGAAGTGGTAAGTAGCGAGCAGAACATCTATTCAGGCGAAGCCAGTTTTGTAGTGGTTCCGACTGTTCAAGGTGAGCTCGGTATTTATCCGCGACACGAGCCGATTATGAGTTTGGTACGTCCCGGTGCATTGCGTTTGACCGTGCCGGGCGAAGCCGAAGAAGTTCTTGTTGCCGTTTCCGGTGGAGTGCTGGAAGTGCAGCCCAACCAACTTACTGTGTTGGCGGATGTTGCCGTACGCAGTTCCGAGATGGATCGGGAGCGCGCGGAAGCTGCCAAGAAGGCGGCGGAAACAGGCATTTCTCAAGCCAAAGACGATAAATCGCTGGCTGAAGCGCACAAAGCCTTAGCCGCAGCGATTGCCCAGCTCAAAACCTTGGATTATCTTCGGCCACTTCAAAAGACTTTGCAGAAGGCAAACCTGCATTACGTATTGCTCGTCCACA
>CAKARM010000028.1:0-12886 GCA_916720585.1 uncultured Neisseria sp. | reverse complement strand
GCTCAAAGAGAACGATTCTCTAAGGTGCTGAAGCACCAAGTGAATCGGTTCCGTGCTATCTGTACTGTCTGCGGCTTCGTCGCCTTGTCCTGGTTTAAATTTAATCCACTATATTTTCAGACGACCTGCACATTCAATAGCAGCCCTCTGAAAACGCTTCCCCATTGTACCCGAATTTCATTAACCTTTTGTAACCCCCGAAATCAAAGCGGCACAGGCTCGGCAACCAGCCATTCTACGCCCGCATCGCCCAAAACTTTCTGCATGGCGGTTTCCGGTACGCGATCGGTAAATACTTTGTCAAACGAACCGATGTCGCCCAGTCTGACCAAGGCATTGCTGTTGAATTTGCTGTGGTCCACGCCCAAATACCTGACCCGCGCATTGGTCATCATCGCCTGCATGACGCTGACTTCTTTATAGTCGTAGTCCAAAAGCGATCCGTCGCTTTCCACGCCGTGCGTACTCATGACGGCATAATCGACTTTAAACTGATTGATAAAATCGACCGTCGCCACGCCCGTAATCCCGCCGTCCAAGGGGCGCACGACGCCGGAAGTGATGATGACGGTGTAGTCGGTGCGCGCGGACGTAATGGAGGCGACGTAAATATTATTGGTGATAATCCGCAGGTTTTTGCGCTGTTTGACCAACTCGGCGGCAACGGCTTCCATCGTCGTGCCTATACTGATAAACAGCGACGAATTGTCGGGAATGTGGGCGGCAATCAGGCGGGCGATGGCGTTTTTTTCATTTTGGCAGTGTTTTCGCTTGCCTTGAGCCACGCCGCCGGAAATATCGCCGACCGACGCTCCGCCGTGATAACGCTTCAACTGCCGCGTTTCACTCAATTCCTGTATGTCGCGGCGTATGGTCTGCGGGGTCACGTCCAAGGCTTCCGCAAGCTGCTCGACCGTCATGAAATGCTGCTCGCGTACCAGGGCGAGGATGTGTTCGTGTCTTTGTATTTTCGGTTTCATCTGGATTCGTTTCAATTCGTTCCGGTTCGTTTGAATTCGGATTGTACGCCTTTTGCCCAAAATCGGAAAAGGCTGCCGCCGATTCGGCTTTACCCAAAACCAAAGGTCGTCTGAAAACCTGAATCCCGGTTTTCAGACGACCTTTTTGCCGTGTTCGTGTTATTCCGCTTCGTATTTGCGTTCCAAACGCTCCACGCACGCGCTTAAGTGTTTGCGCATGACTTTGACCACGCGGTTGCGTTTGCCGTTGACCAGCAGGTCGAGGATTTCGCGGTGTTCGGAATGGGTGTGGGTGTTGATGGTGCGCTTTTCATGACGCTGCGCATCGAAGACGGCGACGATGAGCGAAGAGCGGGCGCACAGGGTGTTCATGATGTCGAACAAAACATTGTTGTCGATCAGGCGCGCCAGTTCGACATGGAAGGCGTTGGACAGGCGGTTCCAACCCACGCGGTCGCCGCTGTCGGACGCCTGTTCTTCACGCTCGATCATGGCGTAGAGCGGCTGGAGGCGGGTTTCCAAATCGGGCATATCGGACAGAAGGTTCAAAATCATGCTTTCCATTTCGATACGCGCGTTGAACACGTCCTGCATTTCCTTCAAATCGGGAACATGGACGAACGCGCCGCGATTGGGCTGTAAATCGACGATTTTGTCGTGTGCCAACAAGGACAGCGCGCCGCGCACGGTATTGCGCGAGCAGACCATTTGGCGGCAAAGCTCGGATTCGGTCAGTTTTTTGCCGGGCAGCAAAACATGGTCGGTGATGCCGTCCAAAATCAGGGCGTAAACGCGGAACAGCTCCGAATCATGCCTGCCTGGCGGCATCATGGAAGAAGGGGTAGGCGCATGGAGGGTATCGTTATCGGTATTCATTATTTAAGCTCTCCTCATAGTCTGGCGTGTCATATCGTTTGAAATCACAGAAATTTTGCAACGGCAGCAACCCGCCCCTTATCGCTTTTTGCTTGATTCCATTTCGATATAGCACAAAATCTGATTAAGATATAATTAAAAATTGTTGACAATCTCTAGTGAAGCTTGCACAATATCCTCACAAGGCCAAGTTATGAAGGCTGATAGAGAGAGAATCCACAATAAGCAAGCAGATATATTCATAGTGTAGCGTGAATATATCTGCTTTTTTGTCGGGCGGCCTTTATTCACGCTTTAACAATATTCCGCCTCTAAACGCTTTTCAGACGACCTCAAGGATACGGGGTCGTCTGAAAAATTACTCTGCTTCGACGGTTTCAAAACTGTGGGTGATTTTTGCAGCCTTGCCCAGCATAATCGAAGCGGAACAATATTTTTCGGCAGACATCTGCACGGCGCGCTCGATGGCGGATTCGGTCAGGTTATGTCCGATGACTTTAAAATGGATGTGGATTTCGGTGAACACGCGCGGGGCATCGTCGGCGCGCTTCGCGGTAACCGTCGCTTGGCAGTCCACCACCTTTTGACGCTGTTTCTCGGCAATCATCACGACATCGATGCTGGAACAGCCCGCCACACCCAAAAGCAGCATTTCCATCGGACTGGGACCGCGTTTCGCCTGCCCTTCCGCCGCCGCGCCTTCCATGACGACGCTGTGTCCGTTTTCGGTCGTGCCGACAAAGCACATTCCGTCTATCCATTTTGATGTAACTTGCATGATGTCTCTTCCGCGAAGTTGAAGTTGGTTTGCCCAATATTGTAAACAAATTTGACTGATAAATATAGCAAGAGGTCGTCTGAAATTTCCGTTTCAGACGACCTTATTCAATCCCGATAAGCCCAATGATTGACCGGACCGTGTCCCGCGCCGATATTCAAAGGGTTGCGAATCGCTTCGGTAATGTATTTTTTGGCGGTTTGCACGGCTTCGAGTGTCTCGAAACCTTTTGCCAGCTCGGCGGCGATACAGGCGGAGAACGTGCAGCCTGTACCGTGCGTATGCGCCGTCGGGAAGCGGCGGTCGGCAAATTCAAACACGTCATCCGGCGTAAACAGCCAGTCGGTGCAGTATTCGCTGCGGCTGTCGCCCAAATGCCCGCCTTTAATCACCACGTTTTTCACGCCGCAATCTTGCAGGATTTTGGCGGCGCGTTCCGCATCTTGGCGGTTTTCAATGCGAACGCCCGTCAAGGCTTCCGCTTCGGGCAGGTTCGGCGTCAGAATGTCCGTATCGGGCAACAGCAGGCGCTTCATCGCTTCGACGGCGGAATCCTGCAACAGCGGCGCGCCGCCTTTGGCAATCATCACCGGATCGAGGACGCGCTTGCCGAAACGGCATTTTTTCAGATTTTCAGCAACGCATTCAATTACTTGAGCCGTACCCAGCATCCCGATTTTATAGGCGCGGATTTCAAAATCAGCGCGGACGGCTTCGATTTGCGCGGCAATGATGTCGGTCGGAACCAGATGCACCGCCGATATGCCGAGCGTATTTTGCGCGGTCACGGCGGTCAGCACGCTGGTGCCGAATACGCCGCGCATCTGAAACGTCTTCAAATCCGCCTGTATCCCCGCCCCTCCGCCGGAATCCGAGCCGGCGATGGTCAGCGTTTGGACGAATGTTTCTTCCATTTGGCTTCTCCTATTGTTTGGCTTGATGAAACGGTTCGGATAGCGGTTTGAAGTTCTTTTCGTTTGTTTGGATCTGTCAGCCCAATTTTTTTAATTCTCGGCTCAAAATGCCGTGTACTTCTTGTGCCGTTTCGTAGCGGTCTTCTTTGGCGGGAACCGGCTCCAGAAAATGCAGCTCCACCTTGCTGGAAGGCTGGCTGATGATCATGCAGATGGATTGCCACAGGCTGGTATCGCCCACATAAGCCGCCTGAAGGTTCGGACTGGTGCCGTCGGGATTGGGGTAGCGGCAGAGCATGGGGATAATGGGAACGCCTGCATCGTAGGCGGTTTGGAAAAAGCTGGGCTTGAACGGGAGGATTTCATAACCTTCCGTACTCGTCCCTTCCGGGAAAATGGTTACGGTATCGCCGTTTTTAAGGGCTTCCGTTACGGTGGCGATTTTAGCGGTATTGCCTTTGGTGCCCTTATTGCGTGAAACGTAAACGGTCTGCGCCTGCGTGGCGAGATAGCCGACTACCGGCCATTTGGCGACATCGTCTTTTGCCACAAACCGACCCGGAAATGCGCCGTTGACCGCCATGATGTCCAACCAAGAGATATGGTTGCTGATTAACAACTGCGCCTGCCCTTCCTGAGGCAGCGTGCCGAAGGTTTCCAGCTTCATGCCGCATGAAGCGAGGACGCGCAGCGACCAAATTTGGATGGCGCGCAGTTTGCGCCGTTTGCTGTAAAAGGGAAACAGGAAGAACATTTCCGCCATACCGTAAAGCAGGCAGATGCCGATGCAGAGCAGGCGGAAGGTAAAACGTAGTTTGGCAATCATAAGGTTGTGGTGTGTGCAATCTTGGTATAGGGTGAAACCGCTAAAAATCAGTTATTTGCTGATTTCACAATAGTTGAGGTCGTCTGAAAAGGTTTTCAGACGACCTTTTGATCTTTATGGTTTAGGGGCGAAACGTTGGAGGTAACGGTCTGCCAGGCGGGTGATGTCCATCATGATGAGCACGTCGGCGCAGTTGAACGCTTCATCGACGCAAGGCTCGCCGCAGAACCATGCGCCCGCATTGAGGTAGCCTTTAATCAGCGGCGGGACGTCCGGTTTGTCCGACGGGGTAATTTCGTCCCACTTGAGCGGATTGAGCGGCTTGACGCACCATTTTTCAGGCGCGAGGTATTTGGATTTCAGGGCATGATACAGACCCGCCGCATCGCTGCCGCCGTCGTGCATATCAATGCTGCCGCAGCCTATCATGAAGCGCAGGTTTTCGTCTTTCATGAATTTGACCAAACCCGACCACAAAAGCATGACCAAACCGCCGTTGCGATAGTCGGGATGGGTGCAGGCGCGGCCGAGTTCGACGGTTTGCGGCAAAATGTCTTTCAAAGGGGACAAGTCAAATTCGTGTTCGCTATACCAGCCGCCGACTTTTTTTGCGGTTTCTTCGGTAATCAGGCGGTAGCAGCCGATGACTTCTCCGGTTGCGTCGTCAAAAGCCAAAAGGTGGTGGCAATGTTCGTCGTAAGGATCGACATCGCGACCGTCGTCGCTTTCGATTTCTGCACCCAGCTCTTGGGCGAATACTTGATAACGCAAGCGTTGTGCTGCTTCAATTTCCGCCTGCGTTTCCGCAAGGCGCACGCTCAGACCGATTTTGGGGCCGGTTTGGTTGAAACGGCTTTGGGACATGAATTTTCCTGTCTTGTACATTGGATAATCGATTTGCGATTATAGCGGATATAGGGCGGAATTTATATTGAGTTCGGACAAGTGAAGCAAATTAGGGATGAAATGTCCATGCAAAAAGAATTTTTTACAACAGAATGGGGGCAACTGTTTTCAGACGACCCCTCCCCTGTTTTGAAAAAATCTTGCACCCCCTTTCCCCAATACATACAAACCCTTCATTAAAATCCCACCGCATGATTAAGGAAGGCAAAGTGTGTATCAACCAAGCGGTTACCTGAAAAACGTTTTATGTTTTTCGGGTAGCCTCTTGCCAAATTGCCTATTCCTTTCTTATTATTCCGCCCTTCATTTTAATGACAGGAAAACGCATTATGCCCTCCAAAATCTCCATAGGCCGTGCAGCCCTCCTTGCCGGTCTCGTTTGCCTCACTGTCGGCTGTGCCAGCTTGGACAAACGTATGAAACGTTTCGTCGGCAAACCTATCGATGCCGTTATCAAATCCTATGGCGTCAAACCCACAGAAGGTGGAGTCAAATCGGAAAACGACCGCTATGCCTACCTCTGGCGCTATACCTACTACTCCTACGCTGGACGTGAATACGAAGGCAGCAGCCAATACGGACCCATCATTACTAACTACTATAGCAACGTCTGCTACGGACAAGACCAAGACCGCATTTTCTACACTGACGATCAAGGCATCATCGTAGATTATTATTGGCAAAACAGCGATAAATGGCGCGTGAATTGCCGCACTCACCAAATCGGCCGGTATTTCCGAAGATCCCTGTAATCAAACACATCCCTCAAACTACGTTAGCGCGTTTAATATGAAGGAAACAGTTAGCCGCAACGAAACCCAATCCAATTAAACAGTTGGAAAATATAGTGGATTAACTTTAAATCAGGACAAGGCGACGAAGCCACAGACAGTACAGATAGTACGGAACCGATTCACTTGGTGCTTCAGCACCTTAGAGAATCGTTCTCTTTGAGCTAAGGCGAGGCAACGTCGTACTGGCTTAAAGTTAATCCACTATAAGAATGGGACAAGACGGCAAACTTTAAACAGACGGATAATAAAACCGCCCGAATGTTCTGACAAACAGGACATTCAGGCGGTTTGTTTTCGTTTCTTCAATCACAATTTAGCTTAGAACTTCCATTCCAGTGATACGGCGTAGTTGCGACCGGGCGCGCGGTAGCGGTCCAAGCCTTTGCCGTCGCGGTCGACCCCGTTGGTGGTGCTGTAACTGTACAAACCGCGCAGGGAATCCCAAGTGGTGTCTTTGCGGTTGAACAGGTTGTACACGCCCGCACGCAGGGTCAGGTTTTTCACCGGTTTGTAGAAGCCGTACATATCGAACACATAAGCCGATTTGTTCAGCCACGGGTAATCCTGCACTTTTTTCTGCAAAGGCGTACCCCAGCCGTTGTTTTCATAAACGGTGTATTGCGCATCTTTCGCCTTTTTCGCGCCCAAATAGGTCAGGCGGGAGAACACGCCCCATTTTTCGCTCGGACTTTCATAGTCGATACCGGCAATCACTTTCAGCGGCTGGGTGGACAGCAGGCTGTTGTCGCCCGACAGCTTGCTTTTCGCGTAACCCACGGAACCAAACAGCTTCCAGCCTTCAGGGACAAAAGAGACTACTTTGTCCAAATTCAGACGACCTGTCAGCTCAAGACCGCGAACCCTTGCCTTGTCGATATTCTGCATCTGCCAATCCAGTTTTTCGGTGTAGGGGGCGCTGCACAGACCGTAGTAATAATCCATCTGGGTGCAGCCGGGTTCGCCGCTGGCGGTCAGTTTCTGCTCTTCAGACAGGAAATTGCGGTAGTTGCTTTGATACAGGTTGGCATCCAGCGTACCTTTTTCGCCGCGTCCTTGCAGGGAGAGGGTGTGGGTGGTGCTGCGCTCGGCTTTCAGGTTGGGATTGGGCAGCCAATTACCCGAACCGTGGTTGTAGGTGAAATACACTTCGGACGCATTGGGGACACGGTAGCCGGAAGTGATGTCGTAACCGACACGCCAAGCCTGATTCAGTTGCGCCGCCAAACCGGCGAAACCGCTCCAGCCGCTGTAAGTATTGGGTGCGGGCGGTGTTTTGTCGCAGGCATGACAGTCGGCATTCAGTTGCTGCGGCGTCATTTTGGTGTGGTCGTAACGGATGCCCGCGCGGCTTGAAAACACATTGTTCCATTGGATTTGGTCGGACAGCGAGAAACCGTAGTTGGTGGTTTTCACCGGATGCTGGATGGTGCTGGTGGTTCGGACGATGCGGCCGCTGAAGAAATAATCGTCGCGGTTTAAATTTTCAAAATCACGGCGGCTGGCAAAGGCCTTGAACGACAGGCGGTGCTGCCCGCCCAGTTGTAGCGGCTGGCTGTCCAAACGCAGGGTGATGCGTTTGAAGCGGGTGTCCATGCTGCGGTTGTATATTTCGTCCAAATCCTTCTGATTGTAGTTGCGCGTCCAGGTGGAATAATCCATCGGGAACGAGCCTTTGTTGTTAACCGCCGCTACTTTGGTTTTCTGATAATCGAAGTCTGCCTTCAACAACGACAACCAATTTGAATCAGGCGTCCATTCGTAAAACAGGTTGGCATTGCGCCGTTTGTTTACATCGTCGGCTTCGCGCCAGGAAGAATCGGTCAGGTTATAAGACTCTTCAACCGTGTAATTGTGCCCCTGCTGGCCGTTGAGCGATGCGCCGATACGGTGGTTCTCATTAATCTGATAACCGATTTTGGCCAAGAAGCTGTGGTATTTGTGTTTGGACGGATCAGGAATGCCGCGTGCCGAACCGCGGATATTCGTGCCGCTGCCCTTGCCTTCCACCGCATAGCCGCGGTTGCCCGCGCTTTCGGTTTCATGGCCGCGCCGTTGTGAATACAGCAAGACTGCATCGACGCTGCCGTTATCCATGCCGAAGCCGACTGTGTTCGTCCATTCGCGGTTGCGGCTGCTGTAACCGTTTTTCATCATCACGCCGAACTGCCGCTCCGGCAGCAGCAAATCACGTCCTTGCAGGGTTTGGTAATTCACACCGCCGCCCAAGGCGCCGCTGCCGGTATTGAAAGAGTCCGCCCCTTTCACGATGTCGATGTTGCGCACCAGTTCAGGGTCGATGGACAAGCGCGAACTGTTGAAATTGCCGTAACGGGCATACAGTGAGTTTTCTTCCGAATCAGGCAGGCTCACGCCGTCAATACTGACGCCGACACGGTTGCCTTCCACGCCACGAATGGCAAAGCCTTTTTGATGGCGGCCGCTGTCGCTCAGACCGACATCGGTGGAATAGCGCACCAAGTCTTTGTTGTCGCGTATCATTTCCTGTTGGATACGGCCGAGGTTGACCCGTTCCACGGCGGCGGGCGCGTTGCGATGCCCTTTTACCGTTACCTGTTTCAGTTCGGCTTGCATGGGCTCGGCAGCCGTTGATTGCGCAGCATTATCCGCCGCAAACACGGGATTGCCGAAAATACTGCCGACAAGGGCGGCAATAGGGAGTATGTGTGATGATTTCATGGTTCAAAACCTCAGAAACAATAAAATTGACCAATATTCAGCTTAATTCAACAATGAAAATTTTTGATAATCATTTATATTTCCATTGAAAGCAATGACGAATATAAATCCCTATAACGGATGGCCAATAAATTTTTAAATACGGAAACGGAAACCGGATAAAAGCAGCCTTCCTTGCCCATACCATATGTAAGGGGTTGATATTTCGGACTTCAACTGTTTTCCGGCGCAAAATATTGCGCCGGAAAACATATCGCTGGACTATCAATAATCTGCATTTAGTGGCGGTGCGGAACAAAGCCTTCCGGAGCTTCCGCGCCTTCAGGCAGACCGAAGGTTTCGCGCAGAACGACTTTGTAGAACGCAAACGCATCTTTTGCACCTTGAATCGCCTCGGCTTCGGCTTCGGGGCTTAAGTCCAAAGCATTCAAATGTTCGACAAAGGCACGCCAATGTTTGCCGCGTCCGTTCGGATGAGGAGCGAGGTGGCGCGCACCGTGTTCGCCGTTGTAATCCAGCTTTTGCGCGTGTTTAAACAAAAATGCAGCGCCTAAATTGGAACCTTCGGCGCAATACAGCCAGCCGATGGCTTTATTGCCGGTTTCGTGCGGCAGCGGTTTGCCGTATTCGTAAGGCTTGTCGCCCAAATCCGCCAAGTCTTGCGTTACCGCGTCGTAACGCGCCATGTATTCCAGCTCGGGAATGGCTTTGTTCAATTCGGGGTCTTTATAGATATGATCGACCGCTTTGTGGAACACGGATTGCAGCTTCAAGAATTTGATGTAGTTCTCTTTGTTGGTAAACGGCTCGACAGACATGACCAAATTGTCCACGCTGTCGTGAATGGTGGCGGTTTGCTCTTTCAGCCGTTTGGCAAAAGTCAGTTCTTGTGTTTCGCTCATGTGAATATCCTTTGATGATCTACGAAATTTAATTGACGGTTTTGACAAAACCTGTACAGCAGGTTTTTCAGACGACCTCAAATGAAGGCTGCCCGAATCAATAAAAAATAAGTGATGGGAAATCTGTGTTTGGGAATGGAAATTTATGATTTTGAGATATTTAGGTACAGAATCGTTTACGAATGAACAAATGAAATCTGTCATATTACAAAACAATTTAGGAATATATATCATTTCTATTACATCATCAAGAATTTAACTTGCTATTATTTACATAAATCTGTTGTTTTCGCATATTTGCAACAAATATGGCAAGGGGTCGTCTGAAAGCGTTTCAGACGACCCCGAATTGATTGCAAACAATACTATTCACATAGTCATAATTTATTTTCCAGACACTGTCTCCCCCATATGTAAGCAATTTGGGCTATCCCTATGTTTTCCTTTATAATACCTGCCTCTTTGACCTCTTCCCTCCTCCATGAAACCGATTCCTAGCTATACGCGCTGGTGGCGTTATAAATCCTACCTGCCCGACGCATCGCTGCCGGCGCATACGGTGGATTGCCCGGACTGCGGCAACCGCATGGATATTCCGCGCCTGCGGCAGGGGCAGGAAGCGCATTGTCCGGTGTGCAATCATGAAGTGGTTGAGGTGGAAAACAATCCTTATGTTGCGCCGCTGGCTTACGCGACGACTTCGCTGATTTTGATGGCGTTTGCGTACAGCATGGTTTATATCCGCGTGGAACTCTTTGGCGTAACATCCGTCCTGTCGCTGCCTGAAATGATGCGGCTTTTGATTTATCAGGATTACGGTTTTCTGGCGGAAGTGATGTTCGTCCTCACTTTCGGTGCGCCGGTATTGTTTTTGCTGCTTTGTTTGTACGTTTATACCGCGTTGGTGCGCGAGCGGGCGTATCCTGCGTTGCGGTTTGCGACGCGGGTTTTGGTCAGGCTGCGTCATGCGATTATGGTGGATGTGTTCTTTATTTCCACTTTGGTGGCGTATATCAAGCTCTCGTCTGTGGCGGAGGTTGAATTCGGCTCGGCATTTTATTTGATGTTTGCGCTGTCGGTCATGCTGATTCGGACTTCGGTCTCGATTCCTCAGCATTGGGTTTATTATAAAATCCACAGGCTGACGGGCGGAGATGCGGTGCAAATGGCATCCGAAGACAAAACCTGTTGCAGCCGCTGCCTGTATTTCCGCGATAAAGACGAGCAGCCTTGTGAGGTTTGTGGTGCGGATTTGTACCGCCGCCGCCCAAAAAGCCTGAGCATTTCGCTGGCGTTTTTGATTGCGGCGTTTATCCTGTATTTCCCCGCGAATATTCTGCCGATTATGATTTCGTCGAACCCTACCGCACTGGAAGTCAATACGATTTTCAATGGCATTGTGTATATGTGGAACGACGGCGACAGGCTGATTGCGGTGATTATTTTCAGCGCGAGTATTTTGGTGCCGGTATTGAAGATTATCGCGATGGCGGTTTTGATTGCGTCTGCTTATTTCAAACCGCCGATGAGCGCGCCGAAAATGTCGGTGCTTTACCGGATTACCGAATCCATCGGCCGCTGGTCGATGATTGATATTTTTGTGATTATTATTTTGATGAGTTCGTTCCACACCAACATGGCGCGCGTCGTCCCCGGCGGGGCGGCGGTTTATTTCTGCCTGGTGGTGGTATTGACCATGCTGTCTGCCTATTATTTCGACCCCCGCCTGATTTGGGACAGACAGCAGCAGCTTTCAGACGACCCCGATTCCGACGATAACCAGAAACAATGAAAAAACACGATTCTTCTCAAACACATCGCGCACCCGCGCGCGTCAAAAAAACCAATGTCTTCACATCTATCGTGTGGCTGATTCCGCTGATTGCGCTGATTGCGGGCGGCTGGCTGCTGGTAAAGGACATCCGTAACCGAGGTCCGGTCGTCACGCTTTTGATGGACAGCGCGGAAGGCATTGAAGTCAACAATACGGTGATTAAAGTGTTGAACGTCGATGTCGGACACGTTACCCGTATCAAGCTGCGCGACGACCAAAAAGGCGTGGAAGTCACCGCCCAGCTTAACGCCGATGCGAAAGACCTCATCCGCAGCGATACGCAGTTTTGGGTGGTGAAACCACGCATCGACCAAAGCGGCGTAACCGGTTTGAGCACGCTCCTGTCCGGCTCGTATATCGCGTTTACGCCGGGCAAAAGCAATGAAACGAAGGACGTATTTGAAGTACAGGACATCCCGCCGATTGCCGCCATCGGGCAAAGCGGCCTGCGCCTGAAGCTGGTCGGTCAAAACGACAAAATCCTCAACATCAGCAGCCCCGTGCTTTATGAAAACTTTATGGTCGGACAGGTAGAAAGTGCGCATTTCGAGCCTGCCGACCAAACCGTGCATTACACCATCTTCATCCAAAGCCCGAACGACAAATTGATTAATTCAGAAAGCCGCTTTTGGCTGGAGAGCGGCATCAATATCGAAACCACGGGCAGCGGCGTGAAACTCAATTCCGCCCCTCTGCCCGCCTTGCTGTCCGGCGCGATTTCGTTTGATTCACCGAAAACCAAAAACAGCAAAAATGTGAAAAGTGAAGACAGTTTCACGCTTTACGACAGCCGCAGCGAAGTGGCAAATCTGCCCGACGACCGTTCGTTGTATTACACCGCTTTTTTCAAACAGTCCGTGCGCGGCTTGACCGCCGGTTCGCCCGTCGAATATAAAGGACTGAATGTGGGCGTGGTTTCCGACGTTCCCTATTTCGACCGCAACGACAGCCTGCATCTGTTTGAAAACGGCTGGATTCCCGTGCGTATCCGCATCGAGCCGTCGCGCATGGAAATCAATGCCGACGAACAAAGCAAAGAACATTGGAAACAACAATTCCAAGCCGCTTTGGGTAAAGGTCTGACCGCCACCATTTCCAGCAACAATTTGATTACCGGCAGCAAAATGGTCGAATTGACCGACCAGCCTTCGTCTTCACCCAAGCTGCGACCGCACACCGTTTACGCAGGCGATACCGTCATTGCCACACAAGGCGGCGGTTTGGACGATTTGCAGGCAAAAGTGGCGGATTTGTTAGAGAAATTCAACAATCTGCCGTTGGATAAAACCGTTGCCGGGTTGAACGGTTCGCTCGCCGAACTCAAATCCACCCTCAAATCTGCCAATGCCGCCCTAAGCTCCATCGACAAACTGGTCGGC
>CAKARM010000027.1:0-13208 GCA_916720585.1 uncultured Neisseria sp. | reverse complement strand
ATAGTACGGCAAGGCGAGGCAACGCCGTACTGGTTTAAAGTTAATCCACTATAGAAAGTTTAAACTCAATTAGCCTATGAAGAAGCCGAGAATAAGAAAAACGACCGATACGCTGTACCGATCGTTTTTTACGAATACCTGCTAAATTAGAACCAAGCTTTGATCAAAGCGGCAGTACCTGCGATACCGCCAATCAAGCCGACTGCATTGGCTGCGGTACCCATTGCGCCGTTGACTTGGTCACGTTTGTCTTGACGTTTTTCGCGTTCCAATGCCAACTCTTCTGAAACATTGGTACGTTGACGGCGGTGTTGTTCCAGCTCGGCACGGGAGAGTTGTGCAGATTCGCGGTTGCGGCCAGCTTTGATGGCTGCGGAATCGCTACCGATAGCCAAATCGCCTACGGAGCCTCCGGGGGCAGAGCAACCGGTGATAACGAAAGAAGTCAGGAGCAGGGCTGCGATTTTATTTTTCATGATGTTACCTGTTTGAAATATAAGTATTAGGAATCCAATAATCCGTAAGGACCGGTGATCAGTGAAGGATGTAGATGCGGTTGTTGCGGTTTGCGCGGTTGATAGCGTCGGCTTCATCCATCATTTCTTGACGGCGCTCGCGGCGGCGCTCTGCACGTTCTGCACGTTCGTCAGCTTGAACGCGGCGGGAGTCGGCACGCATGGTGGCTTCTTGTTCATAGGATGGTGAGTAGTGCATATGGCCGTAAGTACAGCCGGTAAGCGCACCAATCAGAGCAGTCAGTAAAATAGCTTGTTTTAACATAGGTAATAATCTCAGATGAAAAGAAGGGCTGGTGAAAAATTTTCTGTATATTATTTTAATCTTATGGAATTTACAAGTTAAAACTTCTGTCGTAATTCAAAAAAGTATGTTAACGAATGTTTTGGAATTTATTTCATATATGAAAGAAACAAATCAAATCGTTTTTTGCAATGAAACTGTATGACAATATTGGGTTTTATGGAAGTTCCTCGATAAATTATTACTTGGAAAACTTATTTAAATCTTACGAAAAACGAATTTCAGAGATTAAATGAGAAATACTTAGGTTTGCTGCAGAAACAACGAAAAAGATGTCTACTATTTAGAATATTATGATAATAGAAATTTTCCCGCCGTTTTGTCAGCATGTCTTTAGAGTCATCAATCAAAATTTTGGGATAAGTCAAACTAAGCAGGGAAATTCTGGTCTGAACGGTTGTTTTCTCTGAATTATGGGAAACATTCAATCTTATTTATATTAAGATTCGGTTTATTGTAAACAGGCGAATTGTGTCATGAGCGAACATTTGGAAGAGCAGGCTGCGGGCTTGGGTATTGATTTGGGTTTTCACGACATCGGTGGAATTTATCATGCGACCAAGCCCGAGGTTTTGGAAGGGATTATTAAGGCTTTGCAGCAGGACGGTTTTTCAGACGACCTTTATGCGGATACTTTGGTCGCGCATGAAAACGGTCGGGAATCTTTGCAACTGCCTGCTGAGTTTCATGGTGCGGCTGAAGTTTGCTTGGAAGACGAAGCAGGCGGACGGCAGGTTTTGCCGTTGAACCATGGCGAAGACGGCGTACTTTGGGTTGCGCTGCCGGCTTTGGCTTGCGGCTATTACACTTTGTCTGCGGAAGCGGAAGGCGGCGTCCGCAAGGTACGGCTGGTGGTTGCGCCGCAGTCGGTTTATCAGCCGAAAATGCTGGAACACGGTTTGCGCATGAACGGGCTGACGACGCATCTGTACAGCCTGCGTTCGCAACGGAACTGGGGCATTGGGGATTTTACCGATTTGCTGGATTTGATGGCGTTTGCGGCGGATAAGCAACTGGATTTCGTCGGCATCAATCCGCTGCATGCGCTTTTCAGCGCCAAGCCTGCTTTTGCCAGCCCGTACAGCCCGTCTTCGCGCGAATGGCTCAATCCGATTTATCTGGATGTGGAAAAGGTCGGCGCGTTTACTTACAACGAAAAGCTGAAAAACTGGCTCAAGCAGCCGAATATCTGCCAGCGCATTGCGGCGTTGCGGATTACGGAAACCGTCGCTTATACGGCGGTTTGGGCGTTCAAGCGCGATGCTTTGCAGAGGGCGTTTGACGCGTTTGAAAACGACGGATGCGAAGCCGCCGAACAAGAGCGGGCGGCATTTGACGCCTTTGTCGAAGAACGCGGCTGGGCTTTGGAAGGCTTCGGTTTGTTTGAGGCGTTGGACCAGTATTACAACCGCTCCGGCGAAGTGGGTTGGCTGTCTTGGCCGGCGGAGTTTCATGAGCCGCATGGCGAGGCGGTTCAAAGATTTGCACAGGGTCATCGCCGCGAAATCCGTTTTTATATGTGGCTGCAATGGCTTTGCGCGGAGCAGTTGCGCGAAGTGAACGAGGCGGCTGCGGCGCGCGGCGTGAAGCTCGGAATTTACGGCGATTTAGCGGTCGGCGTGGCACGCGGCAGCGCGGACACTTGGCTTAACCGCGCCGATTACTGCATGGATATGGCGGTCGGCGCGCCGCCCGATCCGTTCAGCCCGACGGGGCAAAACTGGGATTTGCCGCCGCTCAATCCGATGATGTTGAAGCACACGGGTTATGAGAAGTTCGTCCGACTGTTGCGTGAAAATATGCGGCTTTACGGTATCTTGCGCATTGATCATGTGATGGCTTTGTGCCGTCTGTGGTGGGTTGCGGGCAAGACGGCGGACTTTGGCGCGTATGTGCATTACGACGCAGATGTGATGTTTGCCATCCTGGCTTTGGAAAGCCGGCGGAATCGATGCGTGGTCATTGGCGAGGATTTGGGGACAGTACCAGACCAAGCGCGTTATTTGCTGAACCGTTATCAGGTGTTTTCTTATAAGGTCGTGTATTTCAGCAAAGGCTGGCACGGCTTTGAATTACCCGAAGAATATCCCGAACAGGCGATTACGGTGGTCAGTACGCACGATGTCGCGCCCTTGGCAGGCTATTGGACGGGCAAGGATTTGGATTTGATGTTCCGCTTGGGTACGATTCCCGATGCGGAAACTTTTCAGACGACCTTAGAAGCGCGCGAACACGACAAGGCGGATTTGTTCGATAAGTTGAAACACGCAGGCTGCCTGCCTGCCGACACCGAGATGTCCTCTGAAATTGACGAAACGCTGTTAACCGCCTTGCACCGGTATGCCGCCATGAGCCGCAGCAAACTGTATGCGGTGCAACTGGAAAACCTGCTGGGCATGAGCGACAACCTGAATGTGCCGGGCGTTTCCGAGGGTTATCCCAACTGGGCGCGCAAAATGCTCGTCGCGCTTGAAGATTTTCCCCACAACCGCCTGATGGGCGGCCAACTTGCCATGATTGGAGAGGTACGCATGAAGAAAAACAGCCGAATGAAGCCTTATCACGAGCTTGACCAAGTCGAACGCGACACGGTCGAAAGCCTGTTTCTTGCCACCCACAGCGATTTGTTCGCCTATTTGGGACGACACCGCCTTGCCGAAGGCGACGAGGTCGTGCGGACCCTGATTCCGAACGCTTGGGGCGTGGATATTGTCAACCGTGAAACCGGCGAACTGATTACGTCGTCTGAAAAAGTCGATGAACGCGGATTCTTTGTTGCCGTGTTGCCCGAAGGCGCGCCCGATTATGCCTTGAACGTCCGTTATGCCGAAGATGCCGAGCCTGTGCGCGAAGAAGACCCTTACCGCTTCGGCTCCGCCCTGAAAGACATGGATTCTTGGTTGCTGGCGGAAGGCAAACACCTGCGTCCGTATGAAACTTTGGGCGCACATTTTGCCGAAGTGGACGGCGTGAAAGGCGTGAGCTTTGCCGTATGGGCGCCGAACGCGCAGCGCGTGTCCGTCATCGGCGAATTCAACCACTGGGACGGCCGCCGCCACGTCATGCGTTTCCACCGCGACAACGGCATTTGGGACATCTTCATCCCCGCCGTCAAACTCAACGCCCTCTACAAATTTGAAATCCGCGATGCCAACGGTGATGTGCGGCAAAAAACCGACCCGTATGCCTTCGGTGCAGAGTTGCGTCCGAATACGGCATCTGTCGTGCGCGGTTTGCCGGAAAAAGTGGATACACCCGACTTCCGCGCCCGCGCCAACGCCATTGACGCGCCTATCAGCATTTATGAAGTGCATTTGGGTTCGTGGAAACGGAATCCCGAAAACAACTTCTGGCTGACTTACGAACAGCTCGCCAAAGAATTGGTCGCATACGTCAAAGACATGGGCTTCACCCACATCGAGTTCCTGCCCGTGTCCGAATATCCGTTTGACGGCTCGTGGGGCTATCAGGCGACCGGATTGTATGCGCCGACCAGCCGTTTCGGTTCGCCCGACGAATTGCGCGCCCTGATTAAAGCCGTCCACGACGAAGGCATCGGCGTCATCCTCGACTGGGTGGTCGGACACTTCCCGACCGACGACCACGGGCTTGCCAAGTTTGACGGCACCGCGCTGTACGAACACGCCGACCCGCGCGAAGGCTACCACCAAGACTGGAACACCCTGATTTACAACTTCGGCAGGAACGAAGTCAAAAACTTCCTGCAAGGTAATGCCCTGTATTGGATAGAGCGTTTCGGTTTCGACGGTATCCGTGTGGACGCCGTCGCCTCCATGATTTACCGCAACTACTCGCGCAAAGACGGCGAATGGATACCCAACCAATACGGCGGCCATGAAAACCTCGAGGCCATCGCCTTCCTGCGCGATACCAACACCATGCTGAAAGAGGTCGTCCCCTCCGCCACCGAAATCGCCGAAGAATCCACCTCGTTCGCCAACGTAACCCGCCAAGAAGGCTTGAACTTCAGCTACAAATGGAACATGGGCTGGATGAACGACACCTTGCGCTACATGATGGAAGACCCCATCAACCGCAAATACCACCACAACAAAATGACCTTCGGCATGATGTACCAATACAGCGAAAACTTCGTCCTGCCGCTCTCGCACGACGAAGTCGTACACGGCAAACGCTCGCTGCTCGGACGGATGCCCGGCGACTGCTGGCAGCAATTCGCCAACCTGCGCGCCTACTACGGCTTTATGTACGGCTTCCCCGGCAAAAAACTCCTGTTTATGGGCAATGAGTTCGCACAAGGCAGAGAGTGGAACTACAACGAAGGACTGGATTGGTTCCTACTCGACCAAGAAGGCGGCTGGCACAAAGGCGTACAAAACTTCGTGCGCGATTTGAACCGCGTCTATAAAGACACCGCGCCGCTTTACCAGCTCGACCAATGGCCGGAAGGCTTCGAATGGCTGGTCGCCGACGACGGCAACAATTCCGTCTTCGTCTTCGAACGCCGCGACCGCGAAGGCAACCGCGTCATCGTCATCAGCAACTTCACGCCCGTCGTCCACGACAGCTACCGCTTCGGCGTGAACGAAGCCGGCGAATACCGCGAAATCCTCAATTCAGACGACCCCGACTACAACGGCAGCGGCGTATCCGCCGGACAAACCCTGCAGACCGAAGAAATCTGGTCGCACGGCAGACCCAACTCGCTCGCCGTCAAAGTACCGCCACTGGCAACGGTTTACCTCTACAAAGCCGCCGAGCCCAGGGCAACGGAGGCAGCCGATCAGGCAGAAGGCGAAGCGTAAGCTTGAACTGAACTTGTTTTTGAACGTAGAAAGACAGCTTCAAACCAACTGCTTTGCCTGTTTCAGACGACCTTTTGAGATGAAGGGGTCGTCTGAAATTTTTTGGGGGAACGAATAAGGTTTCGTCCTGATATAGTGGATTAAATTTAAATCAGGACAAGGTGACGAAGCTGCAGATAGTACAGATAGTACGGAACCGATTCACTTGGTGCTTCAGCACCTTAGAGAATCGTTCTCTTTGAGCTAAGGCGAGGCAACGCCGTACTGGTTTAAATTTAATCCACTATATTTTCATTTATGTTTGCTCAGCCGTTGTTACTCAGGCAAGAATGACGGCAAACCATCAGGCTTGCAGTTCAACGATGCAGGGTTTTAAGGATATTGGTTTATATTGATGCTTCCCTTCAAATCGTCTGAAACCGTTTTTTCAGACGACCCATATCCTCGTAAAACAAATTTAACTATCGGATTTTAATGATAATTGGAAGATAGCTTGCATTGAAGGCGGGGGCGGTTTGTTATATAGTGAAATAAAAAAACAGACTGGATGACGAAATCGGGGCGTTTTGCGTGCTTGATAAAATAACGGTTGGTTGGCATTTGTATCGGCTCGGCTTGGGATGAGGCGTTGGTTTGCGACGGCAGCGTCCGCAGGCGGTCTGATATTTCAGCAGATTTTTGTTTCATTTGAGTCTTGGATATTTGTCCTATGACAACAATACAGGCAGATGAGGTGAAGATAATGAACGGTGTAACCAGTGCGCAATTTATTTCCGCAGGCATTCATTTTTATCCCAGATGCGGCTACAAGCGGCTGTCCGAGCAGGCGATCGCGGAGCATTTGAATTCGAATTTGGAAACGTTCAACAGGATGTTTGCCGATAAAGACGAATTTGTGAAGGCGATGTTGATTGAGTACAGCAATCGGGCTTTGGGGCGGGTGTCGTTCGATTTTGCCCAAAACATCGAAGATACGGAGCGGCTGTATCAGATTGTCTGGCGGCTGGCGGTAACGATACGCGAGCATTTGGCGTGGATACACAGGATGCTGTTGGACAGCGAAGAAGGCGTGGATTTGATTACCAAAGCGTTGAAAAAGCAGCATAAGATGCTTGCCTGCGGGATGATTCAGCATATTAAGGCGTGCAACGGCAGGGAGGATGTGCCGGAACTGGCTCTGTTTAATCAGTTTGAGTTTCTCAACGGCGCGGTCATCTCGCCGATGATTATGAACACGCGCTACCGTATGCTGGGGATACTGACCGATGAGATGAACGGGCGGCATGAGGATTTGCTGACCGATTCGTCCATCCACCAAAGGATAGATTGGGCGTTTGCCGCGCTGTTTCCGCATTACCGCTCTAAGGCGCGCCCGTTTTGACGATTAAGGTGTAACGCAACATGAAAAAAGCTGTTATTGCTTCTCTTGCCGTCGCGCTGGCTGCGGGCGGTGTGTGGTATGTCCTTCAAAACCAAAAAGAAACCCTACCGGCATGGATTGCGCAATCCAACGGGCGGCTGGAGCTGAACCGCATCGATGTCGCCAGCCTGTATCCGGGGCGGGTGAAGGCGGTATTGGTGGAAGAGGGCGCAGATGTGAAAGAGGGCGATATTCTGGCGGAACTGTCGTCTGAAACCAGCAACAGCCGTTTGGAAGAAGCGCGGGCGGCGGAATTGCGGCAAGAAGAGGCAGTCGGGCGCGCCAAAGCCGCCGAAGCGCAGATGAAACAGACGGTTGCGCGCGCGCAGGCAAATGTGGACGCGAACAGGCAGCAGCTGCGCGTGGCGAAAATGGAGCTGGACAATGCGCGTAAATTGCTTGCCGACCAGCTGGTGTCGCAATCGGAAGTCACCAAGCGTCAGGCGGATTATGAGCGTGCTGTTGCGGCGGTCAAAGCAGCCGAAGCGGCGCGGGACGAAGCGCGGGCGACGGTGGCGCAAAGTGCCGCCGCACAAGCGGAAGCGCGCGCTGGTGTGGAACAGGCGAGGGCGGCAGTCAAATCGGCCACATCCGCCAACGATGATATGAATATCCGCGCGCCGATAACCGGCAGGGTGGAATACACCATTGCGGAAGCGGGCAACGTGGTCGCGGCGGGTTCGAAAGTGGTCAGCCTGCTTGATCCTGCCGATGTTTCGATGAATATTTTCCTGCCGACCGACAGCATGAGTCGTCTGAAAGTCAATGACGATGCGCGTATCCGTTTGGACGGCATTGACGCGGTGTTTCCCGCCAAAATCAAATTTATCGCGACGGACGCGCAATTTACGCCCAAGTCGGTGGAAACGGTCGATGAACGTGCGAAGCTGATGTTTAAAGTGAAATTGCAAGTGCCGCGCGAAACGGCGGTGAAATACAACCGCCTGCTGAAAGGCGGGCTGACGGGCAATGGTTTCGTAAAAACCGACGCTAAGGCGGCTTGGCCTGCCGAGTTGGCGGTGAGGTTGCCGAATTAATAACGCTCAAATTCGGACGGCCTCAAGTTAAAACAAAGGGTTATGGCTAAAAGAGGTCGTCTGAAAACGGGATTTTGCTTTTCAGACGACCTCTTTCCATTCAAGCATCACCACTATATAGTGGATTAAATTTAAATCAGGACAAGGCGACGAAGCCGCAGACAGTACAGATAGTACGGAACCGATTCACTTGGTGCTTCAGCACCTTAGAGAATCGTTCTCTTTGAGCTAAGGCGAGGCAACGCCGTACTGGTTTAAAGTTAATCCACTATAAAAAGAACATCTATCCGGAAGCGCAGCCCGAAGCGTCTCCATCAAATCAGGACAAACAAAATGAAAACCAAAACATGGCGCATTGAAGAAGGTGCGCCTTATCCGATGGGCGTGTCGCTGACTGAGGAAGGGGCGAATTTTGCGCTGTTTTCCATTCATGCCGAAAAAGTCGAGCTGTGCCTCTTTGACAAGGGAGGGGAAACCCGTTTGGAAATGCCTTCGCGGCGCGGGTCGGTGTTTTACGGCTTTGTGCCGGAGGTCGGGGCAGGGCAGCGGTATGGTTTTCGTGTTTACGGACGCGCTGATGCGCCGGGCGGCTCGTGTTTCAATCCGAACAAATTGTTGATTGACCCGTATTCCAAAAAAATCGACGGCAAACCAAGTTACAAGGATGATGAGAAAATGGCATGGTTTCGTCCGGAAGACGAGCGGGACAATGCGGCGGTGGCGCCTAAAAGCGTGGTGGTGGGCGACGATGATTTCGATTGGGGCGACGACCGCCGTCCGAACCATCCGTGGGGCAGGACGATAGTGTACGAAGCCCATGTGAAAGGCTTTACCAAGCAATTCCCCGATTTGGAACACGCGGGAACGTATCAAGCGCTGACCGATCCGCGCGTGATTGATTATTTGAAAACTTTGGGCGTTACCGCCGTCGAGCTGCTGCCGGTACACCAGCATTTGGACGAATACCACCTGCAAAAAATGGGCTTGAGCAATTATTGGGGCTACAACACTTATTCCCATTTTGCCGTCGAGCCGTCTTATGCCGCCGATGCCGAATGCGCAGCGGAAGAGTTGAAGCAGGCGGTCAAAGCCTTGCATCAAGCAGGTTTGGAAGTGATTTTGGATGTTGTGTACAACCATACCGCCGAGCAGGACGAAAAAGGCCCGATGCTTTGCCAGCGCGGCATAGACAATGCTTTGTGGTATTGGCTGAAGCCCGACGGCAGCTATGAAAACTGGTCGGGCTGCGGCAATACGTTGAACATCGTCCGCCGCGACGTAACCCGCTGGGCGGCGGACAGCCTACGCTATTGGGCGGAAGCGTTTCATGTAGACGGTTTCCGCTTCGACTTGGGAACGGTATTGGGGCGCGAACCGGATTTTCAGGCTTACGGACGTTTTTTTCAGGTGGTGTACCAAGACCCCGTGTTGGCACGCTGCAAACTGATTGTCGAGGCGTGGGACATCGGCGAAGGCGGCTATCACTTGGGCAATTTCCCGCAGCCTTTTGCTGAGTGGAACGGACGTTTCCGCGACGATATGCGCGCGTTTTGGGTGTGGGAAAGCGGCAATTTGGGCGCGTTTGCCGAACGTCTGGCGGGGTCGTCTGATATTTTCAACCACAGCGGGCGCCATCCTTCCGCCAGCATCAATTTTATTACCGCACACGACGGTTTTACGCTGCGCGATTTGGTCAGCTACAACGAAAAACACAACCACGCCAACGGCGAAGACAACCGTGACGGGCATAACGAAAACATCAGCTACAACCACGGCATCGAGGGCGAAACCCAAGATGCGGCGATTTTGGAAGACCGCTCCTACACCGTCAAAGCCTTGCTTGCCTCGCTGTTCCTTGCCAACGGCACGCCCATGCTGTTGGCGGGCGACGAGTTCGGCAACAGCCAAGAGGGCAACAACAACAGCTATTGTCAGGACAACCCGATTACTTGGCTGGATTGGCAGCAGGCAGACGAAGCGTTGCAAGGCTATACGCGCGATTTAATCCGCCTGCGTCAAGAAATCAAATTATTGGGTGATGATGTCTGGTGGAAACAAGAGCGCGTCCGCTGGCTCAATATCCAAGGCGAAACGATGAGCGAGCTTTGTTGGCACAACCGCGGCGCAAAAGCCATGCAGATTGTTTTGGACGATGAATGGCTGCTGTTGATCAATGCCAAGCGTAGTCAACAAATATTTAACCTGCCTCAAGGAAGTTGGCAGATTTCTTGCGTACCATCCGAGAAGTTTAATTACAATGCAGACGGCAAGCTGACAGTCGAACATATGGGTATTTGGGTTTTGCAGCGTAAGAATACATCGCTGAGTATATGACATATGTCATTAATAGGATGTTTTTAAAAGAAACCCTATTATTTACACTGCCTCAGTTATAATGCTGAAGATGAGTAATAAATTTACCTGATTGACTTTGCTTGACGGAACATAAAGGCATTTGGTTTTTCAGACGACCTCAGACCGCCAAAAGATACAAATTCCCCCGCTTCATCATCCCATCCCCAACAGAGAAAGGCTATCATGGCTAAGAAAAAACAACCCATTTCAGGTTTTGATTACGTCATGCCGAAACCGGATGCCGAAACCATCCGCAAGTCCATCGTCTATAAATTGATTTTCATTTTGGGCGTCGATCCGAAAGAGGCGACCGAACACCAATGGCTCAACGCCGCCATGCTCGCCGCGCGCGACCTGATTGCGGAAGACTTCCTTAAAACCCGCCGCGCCCACATTGACAACGGCAAACGCATGGTTTACTACCTCTCCATGGAATTCCTGTTGGGACGCGCCTTCGTCAACGCGTTGATTAACGAAGGCGTGTATGCCGAATTTGAAGAGGCGTTCAAACAGTTGGGCAAAGAATTTGCCGACATTTGCGAACAAGAACAAGACCCCGGTTTGGGCAACGGCGGTTTGGGCCGCTTGGCCGCCTGCTTCCTCGACTCGCTTGCCACCTTGCGCATTCCTGCCATGGGCTACGGCATCCGCTATCAATACGGTATGTTCAAACAAGAAATCGTGGACGGTCAGCAGGTCGAAAAACCCGATTTGTGGCTCGACCAAGATTTGGCATGGCAAATCGGCCGCCCGAACAAACAATACGCCGTCAGCTTCGGCGGACAGGTCATCAATATGGGTGACAAAAAAGAATGGCATCCGAGCGAAGAAATTTCCGCGATGGCATACGATGAAATCATTCCCGGCTACGGCGGCGACGTTGCTAATCCGTTGCGCCTGTGGACGGCTCACGCCGGCAACCGCTTCGATTTGGCAGACTTCAACCGCGGCGATTACGCTTCCGCCGTCCGTGCGCAAAACAGCGATGAAAACATCTCGCGCGTCCTCTATCCGAACGACTCCACCGACAGCGGCCGCGAACTGCGCCTGAAACAGGAATATTTCCTTGTTTCCGCATCCGTACAAGACATCGTGGCGCGCCACAAATGCCGTTTCCCCAGCATCAAAAACCTTGCCGACAAAGTCGCCATCCACCTGAACGATACCCACCCCGTGCTGGCGATTCCCGAGCTGATGCGCATCCTGATTGACGAAGAAGGCATCGCGTGGACCGAAGCATGGAATATGTGCTGCAAGATTTTCTCTTACACCAACCACACCCTGATGAGCGAAGCCTTGGAAACTTGGCCGGTCGATTTGATGGGCCGCCTGCTGCCGCGCCATTTGGACATCATCTTTGAAATCAACGCCTACTTCCTGAACGCCCTGCGCGCCATCGGCAACTTCGACGACGACTTCGTCCGCCGCGTGTCCATCATCGATGAGAACAACGGCCGCCGCGTCCGCATGGCATGGCTGGCAGTCATCGGTTCGCACAAAGTCAACGGCGTGGCGAAAATCCACTCCGACCTGATGACCACTTCCATATTCGCCGACTTTGCCAAAGTGTTCCCCGAACGCTTCACCAACGTAACTAACGGCGTAACCCCGCGCCGCTGGATCAACATCGCCAATCCCGAGCTGACCTGTTTCCTCGACAAACACTTGGGCGAACAAGACTGGCGCCTGCATTTGGACAATCTGACCAAGCTCAACGAAAAAGTTGACGATGCAAGCGTACAGGCAGAATTCGGCGCAGTGAAAAAAGCCGCCAAAGAACGCCTCGCCAAATACATCGAAACCGAATTGGGCATCAAGGTCAACACGGACGCGCTATTTGACATCCAAATCAAACGCATCCATGAATACAAACGCCAGGCGTTGAATGTGATGCACATCGTCGACCGCTACAACAAAATCTTGGAAAACCCGGATTTCGACTGGCAGCCGCGCGTCTTCATCTTTGCCGGTAAAGCCGCATCCGCCTACTACATGGCGAAAAAAATCATCCGCCTGATTAACGACGTAGCGAAAACCATCAACAACGACGAACGCATTCGCGACCTGATTAAAGTCGTCTATATCCCGAATTACAGCGTCAGCCTCGCCCAAATCATCATCCCCGCCGCCGATTTGCACGAACAAATCTCATTGGCAGGCACGGAGGCATCGGGTACCAGCAACATGAAGTTCGCCCTCAACGGCGCGCTCTGTATGGGTACGCTGGATGGCGCTAACGTTGAAATTCTGGAAAAAGTCGGCGCGGACAACTGCTTTATCTTCGGCAACACAGTTGAACAAGTGGAAGAACTCCGCCGCAACGGCTACGACCCGCTGGGCTACATCGAACGCGATCACGACCTGCGCCGCGTCGTCAACCAAATCAGCAGCGGCACATTCTCCCCCGAAGAGCCGAACCGCTATAACGACGTCCTGCAACCTTACGGCGATTTCTATCAACTGATGGCGGATTTCCGCAGCTACATCGACACGCAATACAAAGCGGACGAACACTACCGCAATGTTGCCGCATGGCGAAGATCCGCATTGATCAACATCGCCAATATGGGCTTCTTCTCGTCCGACCGATCCATCGCCGACTACTGCCGCGATATTTGGTACATCAAGCCGCTGACTTTGAAAGAGCTGCCTAAACACCAATTAGTTTGATATGAATGAAGCAGTAAACGAAACAGCCGATACGGGAAAGTATCGGTTGTTTTTGCTTGTACGGCTTAGTTCAAGGAGAATACTGTAAGAAGGGTCGTCTGAAAACCAAGAAAAATGGTT